>JAJYGJ010000011.1 GCA_021790695.1 Nitrospirota bacterium
ATATTATCCGGGGGCGTTTGTATCTGCCCGCCCCTTTCATTCCGGTCGCGCGGTTCCGGGCGTATCCCCAACGGATCAACTTAATCGTTTTCAGTGCGAAGCGCAAACGGTTTGGGCAGGATGCGGCGCGTCGCATCCGTCCTTGCTCCCTTCTTCAAGGGACGGGCAGATACACGCCCACCATGTTGGCAGCCCATACCTGCCTGTCCTATGAATGAAGGGGAAAGGCCGACGGACGAGAGACGGCGCGTCTGGAAAACCGGGGTGATCGCTCTTCAAGACATTTAAATGGATCTTTTGAGTTACGCCCGGAACGGCCGCCCCCGAATGAATAGGGCAGGCAGGTAAATGGGCTGCGATAAGCGACAAGACCCCCGGCGCAAAATCGGGATGGGTTAAGAAAATGCCTTCAAATGCGGGGGATGAACCGGGGCACCTTTTTCATGTATTCCCTGTATTCCTGCCCGAAGCGTTTCAGGAGCCTTTTTTCCTCGATGAGCGCGCCGTAAATGAAATAGAGGTCCGCCAGTGCCGAAACGGTGAGCCGGTTTCTTGTCAGGACCGGCACGAAGGTAAATACCAGGATGCCTGCCGTGTAGAGGGGATGGCGGATTACGCCGTAGAGGCCGCCGGTGACCAGGCGCTGTCTTATCCCTTCCTCGTCGCCCGGCGCCTCATCCATTGCCTTCAGGCGCCTCAAGGCCTGTCTTATGCCTACGAATTCGAGGGCGTCCATGCCGGAAAAGGCGGCCAGGCCGAGGACCAGCCCGGCAAGCTGGACGAGGGACATGAGGGCCCGCGCTATTATGGGCGGCCTCCAGATTGTCACGTCTGGCAGCCCGCCGATCAGGTAAAAGGCGGCCACGGCCGAGACAGCGGAGAGCGCAACGTAGAACAGCCGGTAAAATGCCTTCACGGACCCGGACCCCGCCAGTTTAATTGCGAGGCGCTTGGTCCGGTCGGCCGCGAGCAGGCTGTGCAGGACGGCGAATAAGACGAATATCAGGGTAATGGCTAGGATGGCCCGGGGCATATACCTTTTTATTATACTTTAATCATGAGTGGAGAAATCACGGAGGGGGAGGCCAAACGCATATTGCACGTCGACATGGACGCCTTTTTCGCCTCGGTGGAGTGTCTGAGGCGCCCGGAGCTTAAGGGCAGGCCGGTCGTGGTGGGCGGCTCCGGAGACCCGACAAGACGGGGCGTGGTCTCCACGGCCTCCTATGAGGCCAGGCGCTTCGGGGTCCATTCCGCCATGCCCCTGAGGACTGCCCTTAAACTCTGCCCCCAGTGCGTATTTCTGCCCGTGGACTATAACGAGTATGCGAGGGTTTCGCTCGGGATCAAGAAGATGCTCCTTGAGACAAGTCCGCTCATGGAAGACGTAGGTATTGACGAGGCCTACCTGGACATCACCGGTGTCGCCGGTCCTTCCCCGGAGATCGGCAGGGCGATAAAAGACCGCGTCCTCAAGGCAACCGGGCTCACCTGTTCCGTGGGCATCGCGCCAAACAAACTGCTGGCCAAGATAGCCTCGGACCTGCGCAAGCCGGACGGGCTTACCATCCTGGGCCCCGAAGACGTGCGCGATTCGGTCTGGCCGCTGGCGGCCAGAAGGCTTCCCGGCGTGGGGCCGAAGACCGAGGAATTCCTTAAAGGCCTGGGCGTAAACACGATAGGGGACCTCGCCGCCAGGGGCCGGGAGTGGCTGCGGGAAAAATTCGGGACGTCCTTCGGACAATACCTCTACGAGGCCGCGATGGGGACACACGAAAGCCCCATTGTCACGGAGTGGAAGCCCAAGTCGGTAAGCAGGGAGGAGACCTTCGAGCGGGATGCCGCGGACTGGCAGACTGTGGCCAGGGCGCTTGCCTTCCTTGCGCGTGACGTGGCCTCCACGATGCGGCGGGAAGGTTACACGGCCAGGACGATCACGGTGAAGATCAGGTTTGAGGATTTCAGGACGCTGACCAGGGCCAGGACGCTGCGGCAGGAGACGGATGACGTGGATGTCGTCAGAAAGACGGCGTTTGAGTGCCTCGGGCGTATAGAGCTCGACAAAAGGGTGAGGCTCGTGGGTGTGAGGGCGAGCGGACTTAAGGCCAGGTAGGGCGATTCATTTTTCTTGACGAAAAAGGGCTCCTGGTGGATACTAATTCAGAAATGGAAGAGGCCGGTAAGGATTTTCGCTCCCTGTTGATGCGCCTTCCAGCGGTGGACGAGCTTCTTAAAAGCGCGGAGGGCCGCCTTTGGCTCTCCCTTTATCCCCGCCGGTACGTTCTCATGGCCATAAGGGAGCGCCTGGAAGCCCTGAGACTGGAGATACGAGGCGGCGGGCAGCCGCCCCGCGACCAGGCCGCTGTCGCCTCCGGCGTCGAGGCCCTTATCAAAAAATACACGGCCCCGAGCTTGCGTGGCGTCATAAACGCAACGGGCGTCGTCCTGCATACCAACCTGGGCAGGGCGCCCCTTGCCCGCGCCGCTCTGGAAAACGTGGCCGGCATAGCAAAGGGCTATTCGAACCTTGAATACGATCTGGCGAAGGGCAAAAGGGGCAAAAGGCATAGCCATCTGAGGCGTCTCATAACCGATATTACCGGGGCCCGGGATGCGACCGTGGTTAACAACAATGCCGCCGCGGTAATGCTCGCTCTTTCCACGCTCGCCGGCGGCAGGCAGGTGATAGTCTCCCGGGGCGAACTGGTCGAGATAGGCGGCTCTTTCCGCATCCCGGACGTGATGGCGCAGAGCGGGGCGGTCCTCGTGGAGGTGGGCACGACGAACAAGACCCATCTCAGGGACTACGAGAGGGCGATCGGCCCGGACACGGCTCTCATCCTGAAGGTCCATCAATCTAACTACAGGATCACCGGTTTCACCTCGGATGTCCCGATAGAGGAGTTGGTGGCGCTGGGGGCAAAGCACCGGCTGCCGGTGATGTACGATCTCGGCAGCGGATGCCTTTATGATTTGAGGCCGCACGGGGTGGGCGCCGAGCCGGTCGTAAGCGAGGTCGTAAAAACGGGGGTGGACCTTGTCACCTTCAGCGGCGACAAACTCCTCGGGGGGCCCCAGGCCGGCATTGCCGCGGGCAGCGAGGAGGTCATCTCGAAGATGAACGCTAACCCCCTGGCAAGGGCGCTCCGCATAGACAAGATGACGCTTGCCGCCCTGGAGGCGACTTTCTTCCTTTACGCGGACCCGGAGACGGCCGCAAGCGAAATCCCCGTCCTTCGGATGCTGCTTGAAAAGCCGCAGACCATCCGGGAAAGGGCGCAGAGGCTTGCCTCAGGGATCGGGGCGGGCGCGGATGTCTCGGTCGAGGTGGTCTCCGATTCCTCGGAGGCGGGCGGAGGCTCGCTGCCGGGAGTGAGCCTGCCCACCTGGGCCGTCTCTGTTCGGTCGGGAAGGCTCACCCCGAACAGGGTAGAGGAGAGCCTGAGAACCGGGACCCCTCCCGTTATAGCCAGGATAAAGGCGGATGCGCTGCTCCTGGACGCAAGGACCGTCGGGGACGAGGAAGTCCCGGCGCTGGCCGCCCGCCTGAGCGGGATATTGGCTTGAACCTGTAAGGTTCTTAAGACCCCTCCCCGGTGTTGTTGAGCACGTAGTCCACGGTCACTTCCAGGTCTTTCCTCAGGCTGTGATAAACGGAGCAGTATTTTTCGTGCGAAAGCGCCACCGCCCTTTTAGCCTGCTTCTCGCTTATGTTCGTGCCGGTTATGTGAAGGACCATATCGATGCGCTTGTAGTACTGGGGCGGGGTGGGGTTTCTCTCGCCGGTTATGTCGATCCTGAAGTCGGATATCTCTCCCTTCATCTTCTGTATGAATGACACGGTGTCTATCGCCATGCAGCCGGCCAGCGAAAGGAGCAGGCTCTCCGTGGGCATGCATCCCCACTCTATCCTGGCGTCGAAGTCTATCTCGTAGCCCCGCTGCGTTCGGGCGTGGAATATGAGGTCCTTCTCCCAGTCGAGCCTTCCCTTCGTCACCGGCGCGATTTTCTTTTTGTAACCCTCGAGCGACTCACCGTCCAGTTCGGCATCTTTTCTTTTTTCTTCGGACATTTCAAAAGTCCTCCTGATCAATAGGTTTCGAAATCTATATTAAATCATCGGGGGGCAAAATTTCGAGGTTTTGGAATTTTAACCGCAGCCTTAAAGGGGCAGGGGGATAAATGGGACCTGTTTAAGGCAGGTCCTAAAACAAAATCTCCAACTGGCTTTGCTGGCCGGGGAAGGAGATGGGGTATTCGTTTGTAAAACAGGCCCTGCAGAAATTTTCGGGGTCGTGCAGGTTCCTGAATAGCCCTTCGATGCTCAGGTAGGAGAGGGTGTCGGCGGTTGTGTAGCGCCGGATCTCCTCCACGTTATGGCTCGATGCGATAAGCTCCTGCCTGGTGGGGGTGTCTATGCCGTAGAAACACGGTCCCTTCGTGGGCGGGGAGCTTATCTTCATGTGGACCTCGCGCACCTTGCCCCCCTCGCGGAGCATCTTTACTATCTTCTTGCTCGTTGTGCCCCTTACGATCGAATCGTCCACCACGACGACCCTTTTGCCTTCCAGCAGGTCCCTCACGGGGTTCTGTTTTATCTTCACCCCGAAGTGCCTGATGCTCTGCTTGGGTTCGATGAAGGTCCTTCCCACATAGTGGTTTCTTATGAGCCCGAAGTCGAAGGGGATTCCGCTTTGCTCGGAGTAACCTATGGCCGCCGGCACGCCCGAATCGGGCACGGGGATGACCAG
>JAJYGJ010000024.1 GCA_021790695.1 Nitrospirota bacterium
GTCTCCGGTTTGGTGAGTATTAATCCGTTTCATATCTGCCCAAAAATTTTCAATTTTCGCAAGTCCCGCAGGACGTCATGCCCGGGTGTCGTAATCGGGCATCCAATTTGACATTTAAAATGGATTCCCGCCTTCGCGGGAATGACATCTTCCAGCTCCCCCCATCAGCCCCATGAATATCGTTCAATGCATTTACAACTCACAACCCTGGAACCCTGTTTGAGATTTGGTTCTCATCTTATAACCACAATTTCAAATCGGCAATAACCATAATTTCAAGTTGACAAAAGCCCCGGAATCCTGTTTTTTTTAAATGGGAAGCGAGCGTATTCCCCGTGGCCTGCCGCGGGGAATACCAATGGGACGGTGCCATGGGACTGGCCGAAGCGAGAAAATACATAGCCTGGTTGCATAAAAAACAGAACGACCCCGGGTGCTGGCCGGATTACGTGACCGGGCTGCCCGGCAGGGCGGCGACCCTGCGGCAACTGGACCTTGTCTATCCCAGGCTTGGCCGGTACGCGGCCTCCTACATAAGGATCTCAAACATATACCCCTTCCTGATTAAATACGGCTACGAGCACCACACGGACCTGATAGAATGGGCGGCGGCCATCCTGAAGACGACGGCAGACCGGGTCAGGGGCTCTTTCGTGGGCACAATGGACAGCCACGACTTCGTTGTAATATCGAGGCGGACGGAGTTGGACGGGATACTGGAGGCGGCCCGGGTCCTGTTCGCCAAAAAGGCCAGGTCCCTTTACAGCCCCGAAGACCGGAGGAGGGGGGTTATCATCTCCTTCAAGTCCGCCGGGGGCGGCAGCGTGCGCGTCGGGCTCATGGGATTGGTCTGCGCCAGCGCCGCGGAGAAACCGCCCGTCTCCAGGGCCGATTTCCTGCCGTATCTGGCCGGCCTCTGCTCGCGGATGGAAAAAGCCGAAAAGGTTTAGTCCGGGGGGGGGTATGCTAAAATAGTTTATGGTGTTTTTTGCGCCGGAGGCGACCCCGGAAGAGATAGAAAAGGAACGAAGGAAGGCCCGCGAGCTGCGCCAATCGGGCTGGTGGAAGAGGAAAAGAAGCTCCGGGCTTTGCCATTTCTGCGGCGGCAAATTTGACCCGCGGGAGCTTACAATGGAGCACGTCGTGCCCCTGATGCGGGGCGGCCGGTCCGTAAGGGGCAATATTGTCCCGGCCTGCAAAAAATGCAATCAGGAAAAGAAAAACCTCCTGCCGGTGGAGTGGGAAGAGTACCTGCGCCGCCTAAGCGGTCCTGATGACGACTTCCCTGGGCAGAAGCCTTAAAAGCTCAGCCGTGGCCTCCGCGAGCGATTCTTCCGACCTGCTCTCCAGGGTGACCATTATTCTGTAGTTCTTCTCGCTGACTTTCGGGTAGGAGCCTATCTCGACCATCGGGAATTTCGCGGCCACGGCGTCAAGCGATTCGGCTATCAGGCATTCCTCGCCGTTTAGATAGATGCGGCGCAGGTGGTAGGGCTTGCCGCGGAAGCGCTCCTTCAGGGCGTGGAACTTCTTCCTCAGAAACTCCGGCACCCCCGGAAAGACGTACACATTTTTCACCCGCACGGGCGGAAAGTTGATGCCGCTTAACTCGATCACCTCGGCCCCGCGCGGCAGATCGGCCATCCTCAGGGCCGCAGCGGAAACCAGCGGGCCGCACCGCTCGATTATGATCTGGCGATAACGCTCGTTGGCGGCCGTGTCCAGGCCGAAGGCGGCGGCTATACCCTTCATCGTTACGTCATCATGGGTGGGACCGATCCCGCCTGAAGTAAAAACGTAATCGTATTTTTCCGCGCAGGAGGCCACGGCGGCGGCTATCTCCTCCACGACGTCCGGGATGACCATCACGAGGGCAAGCCTGACCCCGAGCCCTCTCAGCTCCTCGGCAAAGAAGTAGGAGTTTTCGTCCTTTACCTTGCCGGAGAGTATCTCGTTTCCGATTATGATTACAGCGGCCGTCTTGGGCACAACAGCTCGGACCCCCTCAGGGCTTTAAGATAAATCGGGCCGATTTTAAGGCCTTCCACATTTTAAATGTTTTGCGGGTAACCCGCAAGTTTTTTCAGGGGCTGTCTCCGATCTAAAAAAGCCTTAACGCCTGCGCGAGATAGACCAGATAAAAGGCGCCCCCGGACAGCAAAATCCAGAACGGTATTTCCTTCCTGGCCGAAACGGTCATCCGGAGCAGGGACGCCATCAGGACCACGAGGAGTATTCCGGTCATCTCCGCGCGGCCGATGGCCCATCTCGTGAACAGAAGCCCTATCGAAACGGGTATGGAGGCCTGAAAGACCATCGCGCCGGTCACGTTCGCCAGGGCGAGGGTATCCTTGCCCTTAAGGGCCCACGAGATCGAATTGACCTTTTCGGGGAATTCCGTCGCGAAGGGCACTATCATGAAAGAGAGCGCAAGCGGGGGAAAGCCCGATTTCAGGGCAAGGGCGGAGATATATTCCACGAACAGGTTTGCGCCCGCCAGCATGAAGGCAAGCCCGACCGCCGCCTGGAAAGCAAACCAGCGGCCTTTCCTGGGAAATCCGAGATAGACGCCGAAATGGAAGCCCTCGGCGTATTTTTCATGCTCCTCGGCCTCATGCCTCAATGTGCGGCTGAAAAAAAAGACGTATGCCGCCAGAAGCAGGGCTGCCGCAAGGAAATCGGCCGTCCTGCCGACGGATTTTTGCCGTATCAGGGAGACAACAAAAATCGCGGCCATGGCCGCGATAATGTAGCCGGTCTCGAACTTCAGGGCTTTCACATTCGGGACCAATGCCGCGCGGGTTTTTTTCAGGAATTTGCGGACAAGAACGGTCAGGCCCAGGAAAAACATGGCAAGCGTGCCAAGCATGAAAGGGGCCCCGAGGATGGCCCCTATGGCAATGCCTTGCCTCTGCCCTGGCCTGCCGGTCATAAGCGCGATAATCGGGACCATGGTCTCGGGCAGGGCCGTTCCTATCGCGGCAAGCAGGCTGCCCGTGGCGGCGTGCGAAAGGTTGAGCCTGCCGCCCAGGCTTTCGGTGCCGTTTGCAAACAGCTCGCAGCCGCCGAGCATTATGAGCGTCCCCAGGAAAAGGAGGCAGGCTATTAACAGATAGGATGAATGGGCGGCCAGCCCTGAGAGGAGCCTCGAGATTAAAAAGAGGGCCACTAAAACCGGGAAAACGGCGAACTTTCTCATGCATCCATATTTTAGCCTCTTTCGAAATTCAAGTGGTAACCCGGGCCCCGAGCGGCAGATTTGCGGGGCAAGTGCCTCCGGTATATCTGCCTGTCCTTTCGCCCGGTCGCGCGGTTCCTGGCGTGTCCCGGGAGACTTTGTTGAATTAAAATTTTCAGGGCGAATGGCGAAAGGGTTGCAAGATGCGGCGCTTTGAAGATCGGGTTTTTTGCAGGCAGGTAATGAAAAGAGCCCGTTGATTTAAACGGAATTTGTGGGAAAATGTAAAGAATAAGAAAGGAAACGCGAGGTGAACCCATGGGACTCCTGGATAACGGGCTTAAAGGCAATATCCTGGCTGGTATCGCGATAGGGATTGGCGCCGCCGTTGTCGCGCCGGCAATAATACCCGTGCTTTCGGGGGCCGCCAAACCGGTCGCAAAGGCCCTCATGAAAGGCGGACTGGTGCTGTATGAGAAAGGCAAGGAAGCGGCCGCCGAGGTCGGCGAGGTGGTTGAAGACCTTGTGGCCGAGGTAAAGGCGGAGCTTGCCGAGGAGGGCCAGGAAAAAGCCGCGGCTGCCGCCGGGGAAGAGGCCGCGGGGGAAGAGACTTCCTGAAGATGGTTCCGGTCGCGCGCATAACGCACAGGACAAAGGGGCGCCTGAGGATAAAGGTGCCTCCGAGGAAGGGCGACGGGGAGTATTTCGCGTCGCTCGCGGCGGGCCTTTTAAAGGTCCCGGGGATCACGGATGCGGAGACGAACCCGATCACCGGAAGCGTCCTCATATTGCACGCGACGGAGCCCGAAAAGATAATCGCCTACGCAAATGAAAACGGTCTTTTCCGGATACTCCTGGACAAGATGAATAAAGGGGACAATAACGGCGGGGGGGCGGCCGGAAAGCCCCCGGGGAGGCCCGCCTCGAAGAGGCTCACCTCGCGGATTGCAGATGTCTTCAAACAGACCGATTCGATGATGCTTGAAATGTCCGGCGGACAACTTGATATCGGGGGGACCGCATTTTTCGCCCTTCTTGGAGTCGGCATATACCAGATTGCCAGCGGAAATTTCATGGCGCCTGCCTGGTATGCGGCATTCTGGTACGCCTTGAATATCTTTTTAAAGGCGCTGCCGGAGGCGGAACCGGCGCCGGGCCTGGCCTGACATAGGTTGAAAAATTATCCGGCATGCCCGTCCATACTTTCATAGAGCCTGTACACGCGGCCTTGAAAGGCCGGACGAGGTTCAGGATAAAAGGGCTCTACCGCTCGGAGCCGATGAAAAGATTCATCGAGGCGAAACTCCCCGGCAGGGGCGGGGTGTCCCGCGTCTACCCGAACCCGCTTACCTCCAAGGTCCTGGTCTTTTATAATTCCGGCAATACCCCGTCCCACATAGCCTCTCTGCTCGAAGGGATCGTTTCGGAATACAATTCACTGGAACGAAAAGGGCGGAGGGCCGTTTCCCGCTCTCCTCAAAAGCTGGTCTCAACGAGACTGGTCTCCACGAGACTGGTCTCCACGAAGAGGAAGGTACGGCGGCTCGCAGGCAGGGCCGGGCCCCAGCGCCGGATGCCATGGCACCTGATGGAGGCTTCCGAGGCGGTCGGAGCCCTGGAGACATCGGCAGCGGAGGGCCTGAGCGCGGATTCGGCCCTTGCGCGCCTTAAGGAATACGGCCCGAACCTCCTTCCGGAGTCTGTCCCGCGCTCGGGGCTTGCGATCTTCCTGGGACAGTTGAATTCCCTCCCGGTGCTGCTCCTGGGCGCCGCGGCCGCGATATCGGTTGCAACCGGCGGACTTGCGGACGCCGTTGTCATCATGAGCGTCGTCGGAATAAACGCGGCAATCGGCTATGTGACCGAAAGCCAGTCTGAAAAAACGATATTTTCACTGAAGAAGTTTGTCCGGCCTTCCGCTCTCGTTCGAAGGGACGGCGTTATTCAGAGGGTCAAGGCCGAGGAGTTGGTGCCGGGCGACATTGTTGCCTTCCGGCCGGGCAGTTACGTCCCGGCGGACTGCAGGCTGATAACGGCCGGCAACCTGAGCGTGGACGAATCGACGCTTACCGGGGAGAGCATGCCTGCCGTCAAAAACCCGGCGCGGCTCCATGACGGGCGCATCCCGCTTGCCGACAGGCTCAACATGGGAACGCTTGTGACCGGAGGGCAGGCGGCGGCCGTGGTTGTCGCAACCGGAGGGATTACCGAACTGGGCGGCATAGAGGAACTGATCGGCGAGACGGTCTCGCCCAGGACCCCGATGGAAATGCAGCTTGACAGGATGGGCGATCAGCTCGTATATGTCAGCCTGGCGGTTTGCGGGCTTGTCTTCATCGCGGGGCTTCTCCGCGGTTACGGTCTTTTGCGGATGCTCACGACCTCGATATCGCTTGCGGTGGCGGCGGTGCCGGAGGGTCTGCCCGCGGTTGCCACGACGACGCTGGCCTTGGGCATCAGGGATATGCGAAGACACCGTATAATTGTGCGGCAGCTCGAGGCCATAGATACGCTGGGCTCGGTCCGCACCGTATGCCTGGACAAAACGGGCACGATCACGATGAACAGGATGTCCGCGGTCACCGTCCATGTTCCCGGCCGGGAATTGATCGTCTCGGACGGTCTTTTTTACGAGAAGGGCGGGCCGGTGAACCTGTATGAAAACGAGGACCTCCTGAAGCTTGTCCACGTCTCGGTGCTGTGCAACGAGACGGAGATAGCCGGGGAAGACGGCAAATATGTCCTCAATGGCACCCCTACCGAAAACGCCCTTGTTCAAATGGCCCTGTCATCCGGCGTGGACGCGGCCGGCCTCCGGCGGAGATTTCCGCTCCGGAAGGCGGAGTACCGCTCGGAGAGCCGGAACTTCATGTGCACTTATCACGATTTTCCGTTCGGCAGGACCCTGGCCGCCATGAAAGGCAGCCCGGTGGAGGTGCTTGCCATGTGCGGCTCAAGGTATGAAGGGGGCCGAATGAGACCGCTTACGGATGATGACAGGGAAGCGATACTGACCGATAACGAGCGCATGGCGGCCATGGCCCTCCGGGTCCTGGGTGTGGCATACCGCATATCGGGCGGCCCCGATAACGGGCGGGACAATACCGGGCAGGACGGTTTTATCTGGCTTGGCATCGTCGGCATGGCGGACCCTGTAAGAAAGGGCGTGAAAGGACTTATCGGGGTCTTTCACGGGGCCGGCATCGATACCGTCATGATAACCGGGGACCAGAGCCCCACGGCTTATGCGATCGGGAAGGAACTGGGCTTGGGCAGGGACGGCGGCCTCGAAATACTCGACTCGACCCACCTGATCGACCTGGACCCGGAGGTAATGAAGGCGCTGGCCCAGAAGGTCAATGTGTTCTCCCGAGTGAGCCCGGCCCACAAGCTCCAGATAGTCCAGGCCCTGCAGGGCGCAGGAAGGGTTGTGGCCATGACCGGCGACGGCATCAATGACGGCCCCGCCCTCAAGGCCGCCGATATCGGCATCGCGATGGGAACGGCCGGGACCGACGTCGCCCGCGAGATAGCCGATATAATCATAGAGGACGACAATCTTGAAACTCTCGTGGTGGCCGTAAGCCGCGGCAGGACCATTTACAACAACATCAGGAAATCCGTGCATTTCCTGCTCGCGACGAACTTAAGCGAGATAACGGTCATGCTCACGGCAACGGCGGCCGGCCTGGGCCAGCCCCTGAACGCGACCCAACTCCTCTGGATAAACCTCATCTCGGATATCTTCCCGGGGCTGGCGCTGGCGCTCGAGCCGCCCGAGCCGGACGTCCTTACCCGTCCGCCCAGGAGCAGGGACGAGCAGATACTGAAGGGGTCGGATTTCAAAAGACTCGCCTTCGAGTCCGCGGCGCTGTCGGCCGGCAGCCTGGCCGCATACGGGTACGGCGTGGCCAGATACGGCATCGGGCCGCGCGCCGGCACGCTTGCCTTCACCAGCCTCACGGCCGGACAGCTCCTGCACGCCATAAGTTGCCGCTCCGAGAAAACGGGCATCTTTTCCGGCGTGAGGCGCCCTCCGAACCGTTACCTCCGGGGAGCGCTGGCCGGCTCCTTTGTGCTGCAGTTCGCCGCCATGCTCCTGCCCGGCATGAGGGGCCTCCTGGGACTGGCCCCGCTGGGAGCGCTTGATATCGGGGTTGCGGGGATGGGCGCCGTGGCGCCCCTCCTCGTGAACGAGGCAAGCAAAAACAGGCAAATGAGAATCCGGGGGAGTAAACAATGAAACGGGATTTCATCTTCACCTCCGAGTCCGTGACCGAGGGACATCCGGACAAGCTTTGCGACCAGATAAGCGACGCCCTTATAGACCATTTCCTGCAGCAGGACCCCCTTTCAAGGATAATAGCCGAGTGCGCCGTTTCGACTTCGGTGGTCTTCATCGCCGCGCGGTTTGCCTCGTTCGCCTCGGTTGACTGCCCTTTCGTTGCCAGGAATGTGATAAGCCGGATAGGCTACGAGGAGGAGTCCTTCAACAGCAGGACATGCAGCATTCTTACAAGCCTCCAGGAGATGCCCGTCCGGGACCGGGACCGCTTTGAGGAGGATGACCTGTCGGATGAGGACATTGACGGGATCCGGGCCGAAAACGCGGCCACTGTCTTCGGTTTCGCGTGCGACCAGACCCCCGCTCTCATGCCCATGCCGATATGGCTTGCCCACAGGCTGGCAAGAAGGCTGACTTCGGCGAGGCTCCAGAATATTCTGCCCGCTCTCGCCCCGGACTGCAAGGTCCAGGTGGGCGTTGAATACAGGGACTTCAGGCCGCACAGGGTGCAGGGCATTACGGTGCTGGCCAGCCAGCGGCGGCCGGACGAGGACAGGACAAAGTTCGCCTCCGGGATAATCGAGGCCGTGATCGTCCCCGTTTTCGGGGAGGAAACCATAAAGCCGGACCGGCAGACCTCGATTTTCATAAACCCGCAGGGCCCGTTTGTCACCGGGGGCCCGGCGGTCCACTCCGGGCTGACCGGCAGGAAGACCGGGATTGACACCTACGGGGAATATTCGAGACAGAGCGGCGCGGCGCTCTCCGGGAAAGACCCTCTGAGGGTGGACAGGGTGGGCGTATACGCGGCAAGGTATGCGGCCAAAAATATCGTTGCCGCCGGGCTGGCCGGAGAGTGCGAGGTCCAGTTGAGCTATTCAATCGGGCGCTCGCATCCGGTGAGCGTTCAGGTCGAGACGTTCGGTTCCGGCAGGATACCGGACGCGGAGATCCTGGCGGCGGTAAAGACGCATTTCGATTTCCGGCTCGCCGCCGTTGTCAGGCAATTCAGGCTGCGCCGTCTGCCGCGGACGGTGAAAGGCGGGTTCTACAGGAAGCTTGCATCCTACGGGCACGTGGGCAGGATGGATATCGGCCTGCCCTGGGAGCTGACGAACAAGGCCGGCGCCCTGCGCCAATACCTGCCGCAGGGCGCGCAGGCTTCGCCTTAGCCTGGAATCGGCCCTCCCTAAACGACAGGTTCTAAACGTTTACGGCTTGCATACCGGCCTCGTCATACCGCTTGCCTGCGGCCGCTTCCGGCGGGAATACGGCGTCGATTTCCGCGAGGTCCCCGGCCGTGAGACGCAGATCGAGGGCCCCGATGTTTTCTTCCAGGTGGCCCCGGTTCCCGGTGCCGGCAATAGGCACAATGTGATCGCCCCGCGCCAGCACCCATGCCAGCGCCAACTGGCCCGGCGTGCATTCCTTCCTGCGCGCAATCTCCTCGATCCTGGCCACCAGTTGCAGGTTCCGCTCGAAGTTGGCCCCCTGGAAACGCGGGGACCTGCGGCGCCAGTCGTCCGGCGCCAGGTCTTCCACGCTTTTTATTCGGCCCGTAAGAAAGCCCCGCCCCAGCGGACTGTAGGCGACAAGGCCTATTCCCAGTTCCCGCAGGGTGTCCATCACCTCGCCTTCGGGATCGCGGCTCCAGAGGGAATACTCGCTCTGGAGCGCGGTGACTGGATGAACGGAATCGGCGCGCCGGAGTGTCCGGGCCGAGGCCTCCGAAAGCCCGATGTGACGGACCTTGCCCTCGCGCACAAGATCGGCCATGGCCCCCACGGTCTCTTCAACCGGAGTGTCCGGGTCCACCCGGTGCTGGTAATAGAGATCTATTACCTCCACTCCCAGCCGCCTGAGACTGGCCCCGCAGGCCGAGCGGACGTATTCGGGCCTCCCGTCGATCCGGCGGCCCCCGTCGCCGCGCACGATGCCGAACTTGGTGGCCAGCACCACACGGTCGCGGAGACCGCGGATCGCCCTGCCGACCAGTTGTTCGTTATGGCCGTTGCCGTACATGTCGGCCGTATCCAGGAAATTTATCCCCCGCTCGATCGCGTAGCGGATGGTCTCTATCGATTCATCGTCGTTATGCCTGCCGTAGAACTCCGACATCCCCATGCAGCCCAGCCCCATGGCCGACACTTTCAGCCCGGCCTTTCCCAGCGTTCGTGTTTTCACGGTTCCTCCTTGAATAACCCCGAGTTTTGTCCGGATCGGGATGTTTCCCTTCCTTTTAATTAGCCTATCACCGGCCGCAATGGAGTCAAGCGGCCGGGGAAGTTTACCTTGTCCCGTCTTCTTCGGGTGAAGGACGGCTCTTAGCGCCAGCGTTGCCGCCGGGCTCCGCGCGGATGAAACCGAATTTGAGCAGGAGACCGAGGACGGCGATCAGGAGGGACACCCCCGCTATCCTGGAAGCGTTCATCTCGAGTGCCCCCTTGAGCAGTATCTCCCTCAGAATCGCCACAATCGACAGCTCGATCATAATATCCACCGAGACGCGGCGGAACTCGATGTAGATGATGAGAATCCGCATTATCTCGACAAGGATGAATATGAACAGGAACTCTGAAATCACGCTGGGGATATCCGTCGCCACGTAAACAATTATTCCCAGAAGGTAGATCGCCTTTGCGATGAAGAGCAGCGTCAAAAGCACAAGGGCGATCAGGACCAGGTCCATCGCCGCCTCCATGTATTTTCTGAAGTCGCCGCGCATCCAGAAATGGAATGCGGTCTCTTTCCCGCCGCCCGTCATTGTCCCGTTTTCCGTTTCATCCCGCGTTTGGGCGCTTTTCTCTCCCCTTCCGGCCTGCCGGCCTGGCGGTTGCTTAAGCGGCCGATGCGCATCCATTAAATGCTAGCACCGCGCGCCCGTTTGTCAAAAGAGGGATGGGGGGCTAAGCCGCCGACGCATACGGATCAGGCGATATGACGGCCACGGTGAAATTCGCCGATAACGCCCTTGGATACGCCGGTCTTCCGGCCCGGCACATAAACAAGGAAAATAACGTCCTTTACGCCATGGCGGACGCCCGCATCCCTGAAGAAGCGCAGCGCCGGATGCTTGGGCAATTCGAGGAGATCGAGCGGGCCATCGGCGAAGGGACACACAAAAGGCTGCACGAGAGCCTGCACCGTCTTGCCGTCAAATACCTGAAATGAGCGGGCGCAAATCCCCTCACCCCGACTCTCTCCCGTGGGGCGAGGGGAATGAATTCAAAAAAATCGCAATAGCGTGGCCGGCGGTATTGAAAGGGATTATATTTAATGGCTCTAAATCTTTTGCATCTCGAAAAGGAGTTTCTGATAAACAATACCCAGGTATTCATGGAGCGCGGCATTGGAATCACCAAAGTCCCGGGGCAGGTAAGACGCCCATCCGTATGTCTTTTGGCCTTCCGTTGACCAGGCGGGGAAGGCGGTCACGTGCATTTTCATGTGCCGGAAGATCAGGAGGGCCCTCTCCATGTGATATGCGGACGTCACCAGCACCGGTCTTTTGAAGTGATGGCTTTCACATATCTCTTTTGAATACCTGGCGTTTTCAAGGGTGTCCCTGCTTTTATTTTCCAGGATTATCTTTTCGGCCGGCACACCCTGATTTATCAAAAAGCGCGCATCGACAGGGGCCTCGACCTGCTTCCACCGGTAGGCGGCCCCCCCAGATATTATGACCGGCACATGCAGGACCTTGTACAGCTTCGCGGCGGCCACTATCCTCGCGAAAGTGTCTTCCGACGGCAGATTGCCGTGCAAGCCGCCGCCAAGGAGGATTATCACGTCGCCCCGGGGGTGTTTGGGAATTTCAAGGCCGGTCTCAAGACCTCTCATGAGCGCGACTGAAACCGGGTTCATGGACAAGGACCACATCAAAAGTCCGATCATGATATTCACCATGCCGGCCTTCCAGGATTTCCTCCATATAAAAAGACCGGAACCGATCAGGACGACGATAAATATCCCGGGGGGAAGCAGGAAAGGGGAAACCGCCTTTTTAAAGATAAACATCAACTGTTTTCCTCATGCTGGTTGAACATGGCGCGGATTAATTATAGCAGAGCCGCGAGGATCGCATTACGAAAGGTGAAGCATTTTCTCGATCTCTGATTTGAGGCGGGAGATGTCAAGGGGCTTGTTAAAAAGGACGGCCGGCGCCAGCTTTTTAATCCTTTCCATTGTGCCCTCATAGTCGTATCCGGAGATGAATATGACCGGCACCATGAGCTTTTCGCGCATCCGCATTGCCGCCCCGATGCCGTCAACCGGCCCTTTTAAGCCCACGTCCATTATTATGATGTCAGGCTGCCCGCTTTCCGCGGCGCGTATGGCCTCCTCTCCCGATGACACCGGCTCCAGGACCTCGTAATCCCATATCTCCAGAAGCTCGACCAGGCTCAGGGCGAAAATGGTCTCATCTTCAGCCACCAAAATTTTCCTCCGTGCCGGCCTCACGCGGTCCTCCGGCGCCGGCCCTTTTCAAGGCATGCCATGAAAGACGGCAAGACAGCGCGATTTTTCTCTCTCATAAGGGCACCCCCCTGAAGAAGACTGGCGTTTGCTACGCCCCTGATCGCACAAACATACCATTATATCTCCTTGTTATTCTATCCTCCATTTGGGGAAGGGTGAACATAAAGCCGGAAATCTCCCATCCCGTTTCTAAAGTTACAATTTCAGGACAGGGTGATAGAATATAGACGGAAGATATGCCGCCCATAGGCGAAAGGGCGGGGGATTCCAGGTATGGGGGTTAGGGAGGACAATTTTCCCATGGCGTAAATGGATGGCGGGCGGGTTGTCCGCAGGCAAAAATTGCCACGGTTCTCCTTTGTGAATGGAGGGAAAAATGGACCGCGCGGTTACGGCGAGGATAAAGAGTTCCCTGAAAGCGGTCGAAAAGCTCCACGATGACGCACCGGTTATATTTATCAACGAAAAAGGCAGCTATTGGCTTAATGCCCATGCCAGAAAATTCATCGCCCGAAAGTCGATACCCCTTGGGGACTTCATGGAATGGATCAAGATCGGGGCGTCCCATCTCCAAAACCTCACCTATGGCGATGTGATGATCAACATGATGCATCTGCCGGACAACAACGTAATGGTTTACCTGCGGGAGACGGAGGCCGGAAAAGACGGGAAGACGGCGCTTACCTTCAGGGAAAGGGAGGTCTTGCGCCTTGTGGTCAAGGGGTGTTCGAACAAGGCGATTGCCGAGACCATGAGAATAAGCCCGCAAACGGTGAACGCGCACCTGGACCATATTTACCGGAAGCTGGGGTGCTCAAACAGGGTGGCGGCCGGCTTCATGGGCCTGAAAAAAGGCCTTTTCCTGCCCCCGCATCATTAGGCGGCGGAGCAGGGCGCGGAAAACGTCATTCCCGCATGTCTTAAGCGTGAATCCAAAGCCTGCCCCTGCGAAGGCGGGGGTCCATCCTGAAAATTGGATGCCCGATTAGGGCCCTCGGGCATGACGAATAAAGGACGAAATCTGTAAATACTATTATGAGATGAGACCCCCACTAAGATCAATTATGAAAATTTCAGCCATGACCGGCCGTCCGGCAGGAGTTCTTTTGGCCGGCATCGTCGCTCTTTGCATGTGGGGTATTATTCCCCCGTGCTCTTTAAAGGACGCCCATGCCAAAGGGAGCGCGAATGGGTCCGCATCCGTTCTTGAATATCACAACGGCCCCCGGCGGGACGGCGTTTACGCGGACCCGACTCTTACCGGGACCTCCGCCCGCTCCTTCCATATCGACCACGCGTTCAGGGCCCGGATAGAGGGGGCCGTCTACGCCCAGGTGTTATATGTCGCCCGGGGGGACAAAAAAGGGCAGGGCGTCATCATAGCGGCCAGCGAGGAAGACGTCGTGGCCGCCTTCGACGCAGCCACCGGCCGGACCCTCTGGAAGCGCAGGCTTGGCGCTCCGGTGCCACTGTCCCGGCTGCCCTGCGGAGATATAAATCCTTTGGGCATTACCGGCACGCCGGTTATCGACAAGAACTCCCGAACGATTTTTCTGGACGCCATGACGACGCCGGACGGCGGCCGCACCAAGAGGCATCTCGTCTTCGCCCTATCGCTTGCGGACGGCTTGACGCTCAAAGGCTGGCCGGTTGACGTCGCGGCGAGGATCAGGCGCGGCTGGCCGCCCTTCGACTCCGGGGTCCAGAACCAGCGGGGCGCGCTTGCCTTTTTCAAGGGCACGGTTTACGTGCCTTACGGCGGGCATTTCGGCGATTGCGGCAGCTACCGGGGCTGGCTTGTGGGAATACCGGTTGCGGACCCGGCCAGGCCTTTGGCCTGGGCCGCGGGTTCCCCCGCCGGCGGAAGCTGGGCGCCGGGGGGAGCGGCCTCGGACGGGCGCGATATATTCATCTCGACCGGCAATACCGGAAACCCCATCAGATGGTCCGGCGGAGAGGCCGTGCTGCGCTTCAAACCGGGTCCCGTCTTCAGCGGAAAACCCGCCGATTATTTTGCCCCGGCGGATTGGCGCAGGCTCGATGAAAGGGACGCAGACCTGGGCGGCACGGGCCCCATAATTCTGGACCTGCCCCGCTCCCGGCCTTCAAGGCTCATCGTTGTCCTCGGCAAGGACGGTAAAATTTACCTGCTCGACAGGGATAACCTGGGCGGAGTCGGCGGACAGGTGGCGGCGGCGAGGGTGGCCGCGAGCGCTATTATCGGCTCCGGGGCCGCGTACGAGACGGCGCGCGGCACGTATGTGGTTTTCAGCGGGAAGGGCATTCATTGCCCCCCGGGTCGATCCGGTCGATCCGGTCGATCCGGCCGGATGGGCGATCTCGTCGCGGTGCGCATCGTGCCGGGCGCGCCGCCCTCAATCGAGACCGCCTGGTGCGCCAGACAGCACGGCAGGGGCTCTCCCATGGTGACGACCACCAATGGGCATCCGGATGTAATAGTATGGAGCGTGGGGGCGGAGGGAGATAACCGCCTGCACGGTTTTGACGGCGATACGGGGCGGGTCGTTTACTCCGGAGGGGGGCGGGGCGATTTTATCGGCCGGGTGCGCCGCTACCAGACCCCGATACTCGCGGGGGGACGCATATACATAGCCGCCGACGGCAAGGTAGTGGCCTTCACTCGATAAACTGGCGGCCCGCGCGCCCGATCATTTTGAGCCCGCTTCGATCATTTTCAGAAAATTCCTGATGCTCCGGTCATAGGTCTTTTCGTATTCCGCGCTGAAATAGCAGGCGGGCAGTTCTCCGTTTTCCCTGTGATGGCTCAGGCAGAGACAGCATTTGCCCTTTTTCTCGCAAGGGTAGGTACAGTTGCACCGCGTCCTGTTGTTTTCGACAACGCATTCCATCGGCAAGGTGTCCCTCCTTTTTTGGAAATTATTTTCCAATGCAAAACTCCGCAAAGATTTTTTCCAGTATCTCCTCCGCGCCGACCTGGCCGGTGATCGCGCCAAGCTCGTGCAGGGCGTCCCTGACCTCCATCGATACTATCTCCGCCGGCATCCCGGTCCGAATCGCCGTTATGGCGCGTTCCAGCGCCCGGGCCGCCCCGTTCAGCGCGGACTTGTGCCTGATGTTCGTGACGACGGGACTGGTCTCAGCGGGATTTGTCTCCGTGAGACTGGTCTCCGTGGGACTGGTCTCCGTGGGAGGGCCTTTCCGCTTGAGGCTTCCGATCATGCCCTTTTTGAGGGCGGCCATGCCCTCGCCCGTCTTCGCCGATACCGGGATGATCCCGGCCGGATGCGGTCCCGCGCCGCCCGGAGCTGATTCAATGGTCTTGAAGGGCCAGGATTTCACGGCCTGGACGGACCATGCCCGGGGCAGATCGGTCTTGTTGATCACCAGGATGCATCTTTTGTTGCCTGCCTTTATGCGTTCGATGATCAGGAAATCCTCTTCGTTTGGCGCGGAGCTTCCGTCCAGCACGCAAAGGACGAGGTCCGCATCGTCGAGCGCATCGAGGCTCCTTCTGACGCCCTCGGCCTCGGTTATGTCCGCGGCCTCCCTGATGCCGGCCGTGTCCATGATCCTGAGCACGTGGCCGTCAAGGTCCATGTACTCCGAGACAACGTCCCTGGTAGTGCCCGGGATTTCCGTCACTATGGCGCGCGGGACGCCAAGAAGCGCGTTTAAGAGCGAGGACTTTCCCACATTCGGCTTTCCCAGGATTGCCGTCTTCACACCATCCCTCAGGAGCCTGCCTTCCTCGAAAGTCCTTGCGAGGACGAGGATATCCTGCCTTATATCCTCAATGCCGGCCAGAAATTCGGCCATTGTGCCAGTTTCGATCTCTTCTTCGGGGAAGTCGATCGAGGCCTCCAGACGGGCGCAGATGCCGGCCAGGCGGTCCGCCTGATTTTTAATCTTTCCGCCCAGCCCGCCTTTCAACTGGGCCATGGCCGCCCTGCCGGCCTCCTCGGATTTGGCCCTAATAAGCTCCAGCACGGCCTCCGCCTGTGTGAGGTCCATGCGGCCGTTCAGGAAGGCCCTTTTCGTAAATTCACCCGGCAGGGCCAGCCTCGCGCCTTCCCTGAGGACAAGTTCGAGCGTCCTTCCCAGGGGCACCGACCCGCCGTGGCAGTTGATCTCCGCCATCTCCTCGCGCGTATAAGTCCTTGGCGCGGGCATCACCGTCAAGAGCACCTCGTCGATTTCTTCTCCGGTTTGCGGGTCGGCTATGAGGCCGTAAAGCATCCGGCGGGATTTTATCCTGCCTTTTTTCCCCCGGGCCGGGACAAAAACCCTCGATGCGATGCCGATCGCGTCCGGCCCGCTCAGGCGGACTATCCCGATTCCGCCTTCTCCCGGCGGGGTCGATATGGCCGCTATTGTATCTGCCCCGTTCATACTATAAAATTAAACGATTCGAATCGGGATTGTCTATTTGTCACTTATGAACTCGAGGGCAACCCCGATAATAACCGGTGAGGGGGAAGGGCGGCGAGAGTTGAAAAAGCTTTTTGAGCCCGTGGACGTTGTTCCGGAGGTGCTTCGCATCAACAACGGGATTGTCCGCTCGGCCACGTATGAAAGGAGGGCCGATGAGGACGGTTTCGTCACGGACGACCTTGTCTCCCTGTATGAGGCCCTCGCAACGGGCGGTTCGGGGCTCATAGTCACCGGATGCGCCCTCGTGCACCCGAGCGGAAGGCTGTTGCCCAGGATGCTGTCCGTCCACAGCGACCGGTACATCGACGGTCTTGCGAGGCTCGCGGAAAGGGTCCACGCGAAGGGCGGGAAGATCGCACTGCAGATCGTGCACGGCGGAAGGCAGAGCCTTCCCCTCTACCTGGGCGGGGCGCTGCCCATGGCGCCTTCGGCTGTTTATGACCCCTCTTCGGATGTAACTCCGCGGGCCATGACCACCGATGACATCTGGCGCATCATCGACGCCTTTGCCGGGGCCGCCGACAGGGCCAGAAAAGCCGGGTTTGACGCGGTGCAGATTCACGGCGCCCACGGATACCTTGTAAGCGATTTCATCTCCAGCCACACGAACAGGAGGCAGGATTACTGGGGCGGCGACGAGGAGCGCAGGTTTCACTTCCCCGAGGAGCTTCTTGAGGCGATACGGGCGGAGGTGGGCGGTTTCCCGGTAATGATGAAGATAAACTGCGACGACCTGCTGCCCGGGGAACGCGGGCTCAAGCCGGAGGGTGCCGCAAATATCGCCGTGAGACTGGAGAACACCGGCCTGGACGCCATCGAGATAAGCGGCGGCATGCGGGAATCAACGGTCAGGACCATAAGGCCCTCGATCCTGAACGAGAGCGAGGAGGCGTATTTCAGGCAGGCGGGCGCGCTTTTTAAAAAGCGCCTGAGGATACCGGTGATACTTACGGGAGGCATGCGCTCCAGGCGGGTCATGGAGGACGTGCTTAAAAATGGGGAGGCGGATATGATAGGCATGAGCAGGCCCCTCATAAGGGAGCCCGGGCTTCCAAACAGCATGCGGGAGGGAAAAGAGAAGGCGGACTGCATCTCCTGCAACAAATGCGCCGATTTCCTTAAATATGACGCTGTCGAGTGCTTTGACCTGACGGGCAAAACCTGAGAAAACGAGGTCCAGGGGGACGCGCCGCGATAATGATACCGCAAGGGAAAGGGCCGGATTGCCGTCATAATGACGAGGCTGAGCCAGCATTTTCTGTTTGACCCTTCAATTCTAACCCGGATAATCGATGTCTCGGGCGTCGGCCCGGAGGACACGGTCGTCGAGATAGGTCCGGGGCCGGGCGCCCTCACCAGGATGCTCCTCGAGAGGGCCGGCAGGGTGGTCGCCATAGAGCTCGACGAAAAATTCTACCGCAGGCTCAAGGAGGAGATTTCGTCTGAGAAGCTGGAACTGGTCCACGGAGACGCCCTGAAATTCCCCTACCACGAGCTGGGAGAATTCCGGGTCGTGGCCAACATCCCGTACCATATAACGACACCCATAATTTTCCGCCTTCTGCGGGAAAGTGCGTTAAGGTCGATGACCCTTACGATACAAAAGGAGGTGGCCCTCAGGATGACGGCCTCGCCCGGTCCCGGAAATTACGGTGTCCTGACGCTTTCGATCCTCTACAGGGCGGAGCCGAAACTCGCATTCACGATACCCGCGGGGGCTTTCCGTCCCGTACCGAAGGTGGATTCGGCGTGCATTCACCTGCGGATACGTGAAAGGCCCATGGTGCAGGTAAAGGATGAGGGCCTTCTCTTTGCGCTTATAAGAGGGGCGTTCGCGCACAGGAGAAAGACGGTCGCGAACGGGATAAAAAGGCTCTGCCCCGCGCCCTGCAACGCCCTTCTCGAAGCCGGAATCGACCCCAAAAGAAGGCCCGAGACACTTACGCTTGCCGATTTCGCAAGACTCGCGGACGAGATCTTCAAGGCCTTCCCCGGCCAATGAGCGCCTTTGACCGCCGCCGCTGCGCCTTTGCCGGCCTGAAGCGATTTTAAAGACAGGTCCTAGCCAAAGAGCAGCAGCCACTCGTCGAATATCTTGAGCTTCTCCCGCCCGTAGCGGGCTATTGACCTTCTTGCCTCTTCCGCGGTTTTTTCCCTGAGCGGGTCCCCGCCCTTGGAATAGAATTTGTCCGCGTAGCATATGACTATCTCCGCGATGCTCCGCGGCGTCATGTCCCTTTCGGGAAGAGGCAGTTTTTGCTCCTTTATGTCCTTTACGGTGAGGCCCACGCCCACATGCCTTTCAGCGACGAGGGCGTGCCCCGGAAGGCCTTCTTTTTCAAGGAGTTGCCGGCCCAGGAAGCCGTGGCTTATATAAGGTTGCGAACCGAAACAGCCCAGGCCGGGCGCGTCCGTAAGAAACATGCCTATATCATGGAGCATGGCCGCCTCATAGAGGAATTCTTCTTCCACTCCGGCCCCGGCCCCGGCCGCCGTCCGGAGCGCCTTTTCCGCCACTTTCTCCGAGTGGGAGACGAGCAGACGATGGGCGAGCGTGCCCGGTTTGTAGAATTTCCCGATAGTTTCAAGCGGGGCCATGTTTTTTAACGTCCTTTCCCTGGATGGATATTCTACCACGCCCGATAGGTTCCATTTCTTGAATTTGCTAAACTATATAGGGTATGCTAATTAAAAACTGCGGTGGAGGTGACGAGGGAAATGTTTACCATAACGGACATGGCAGCCAGTAAGGCGAAAGAGCTGTTGAAGGCCGAGGGCAAGGAGAATTGCGGGCTCAGGGTATACACGGTACAGGGAGGCGGCTGAGGCTGCGGACCTTCCTATGGAATAGGAATAGAAGAGACGGCAGGCAGCGGCGATGACGTCGTGGAGAAAAACGGATTGAAGGTGTTTTTGGATCACAATACAGCCGCGGGCCTGGCCGCCATGGAGATGGACTTCGTGGAGGAGAAGGAGGGGTCAGGGTTTGTGCTCAAGGGGCAACCCCAGTCTTCCTCAGGCTGCTCCAGTTGCAATCATTAAAACGGTGCCGCCTGTTCGGAGACCAAGGAGGCTCAGGGCAAACGGAGCTATCCGCCGTATGCTCCGGGAGACATCGCTTGCTCCCGCGAATTTCATTTATCCCCTGTTCATAATCGAAGGAGACGGGCTTAAAAAAGAGGTCTCCTCGATGCCGGGCTGCTATCAGCAATCCATCGATAAATGCGTGGAGGACGCCAGGGAGGCAAGCTCGCTGGGCGTTCCGGCGGTCATCCTTTTTGGCATTCCGGAGCATAAGGACGAAATGGGGACTTCCGCCTACGAGGAGGGAGGCATAATACAGCGGGCCGTGAAAGAGCTTAAAAGCGCGGTTCCGGACCTCTACGTCATCACTGACGTATGCCTCTGTGAATACACGAGCCACGGTCACTGCGGCGTAATCAGGGGGACGGATGTGGACAACGACGAGACCGTGGGGCTCCTTGTGAGGGAGGCCCTTTCACATGCGAGGGCCGGGGCGGACATGGTGGCCCCTTCCGATATGATGGACGGGAGGGTGGGGGCCATCAGGGAGGCCTTGGACCGCGAGGGTTTTACAAACGTGCCCATCATGAGCTATGCCGCCAAGTATGCCTCCGCTTTTTACGGCCCTTTCCGCGACGCCGCGCAATCCGCGCCGCAGTTCGGCGACAGGCGCTCCTACCAGATGGACCCCCCCAACAGAAGAGAGGCCCTGCGGGAGGTGGCCCTGGACATAGAAGAAGGGGCCGACATAGTAATGGTGAAGCCGGCGCTGGCTTACCTCGATGTAATCTCCGACGTGCGGTCCCGTTTCGATGTGCCGGTCGCCGCTTACAACGTAAGCGGAGAGTACAGCCTCATAAAGGCGGCCGGCAGGCTGGGATGGGTGGACGAGGAGCGCATGATGATGGAGTGCCTCACTTCCATCAAGCGCGCGGGGGCCGACCTCATCCTCACTTATTTCGCCAAGGACGCCGCAAGGCTTCTAAACGGATAGCGGCTCATCCCCTCCCGCCAATCGGACGCCGGTCGCGGAAAAATCCTCTTAGTTTCTCAGGCCCCCGGGACCTTCTTTGCGCCAGAACGGAGCGGGGCAGATTTCCTCCGGACATTTCAGTTGCCCGCGTATCTCCCCATCGGGGTGTCCAGCGGTATGGACGTTCACATATGCCTCGTCATGCACGATCCTGTGCATGAGGTCGCTCAATGTCTTGCCCTTAAGCGGTCCGATGAGGTCGCTGGCGTGGACCCTGCCGTGCGCGAGAAGTCCGGAGAACATGCCTTTTTTCTCCGGGCCGTTAAAGAGCACCGCGACGGGCGGCCCGTTTTCCCCCTTCTTGCCCAGGTGTATGTGGGCGGCCGTTGCGTCTTTGATGTGCTTCACGTAGAGCTTGTAGTCCAGCCCTAACTCCCCGTGGTCCATGAAGAACGTGAAGACGGTCCTGCCGGTGGCCATGGTCTTTACCGGCGGGGCCTCATTTTTCCCCGAAAGCCTGGCTGAAAATGAAACGGCAAGGGCCGTTGCCGCCAGGACCGAAAACAGGAACGTGACGGCAAGCGGGATGACTAATTTCTGCGGTTTTTTTCCTCTCATGGTCTCCTCCGATAGGTTTTTGTTTTTCGGTTTTGTTTTGCTTTGCGACGGATGGCCCCGAACAAAAAACAGCTCCCAATTAACTTCTAGCGCAGCAGTCGCGAGATGTCAACGGAAAATTTGGCAGTGGTACAGTTCGGTCAATCCACGGGCGGGTAATTATGAAACAGACTAATGGCTCAGGACACTAGATGAGCCCGCTCTCAAGAAAGCTGTAATACCCGGACCTGGATATTATCAGATGGTCGTGGACCTTCAACTGAAGGCTCCTTGCCGCCTGCTTCAGGGCCTCCGTAAGCATGATGTCCTCCCTGGAGGGCTTGAAACTGCCGCTCGGGTGGTTGTGGACGAATATCATCCCGGTCGCCTTGTAATGGAGCGCGCGCTCCATTACCTTCCTGGGGTATACGACCGCCTGGTCCACGGTGCCCTCCTGTATGATCTCGTCGGCCAGCATCTCGTTCTGGGAATTGAGGAATATGGCGCGGAACTGCTCGTCCCTGAGCCCCCTCATCTCCGTCATGCAGTAATCGATCAGGGCCATGGTGCTCGATATCTTCCTGTTTTCGATGAGCCCCCCCTTCAGATACAGGCTTGCGCACGCCTTCAGGAGGACGAGGAACGTGGCCGAGTTTTCGCCTATCCCGGTCACGCTGACCAGTTCCTCAAAGGAGGCGTCCATGACCCCGGGAAACCCTC
>JAJYGJ010000022.1 GCA_021790695.1 Nitrospirota bacterium
GCCGGTCTGCGCCTGCGCGTCAACCGGGGACACCTCCGCGGCCCTGGCGGTATATTGCGCCGCGGCGGGCATACAGTCCATCGTGCTTCTGCCCAAGGGCAAGATATCCATAGCCCAGCTTGTCCAGCCGATCGCCAACGGCGCGCTCGTCCTTTCCCTCGATACGGACTTCGACGGATGCATGCGGGTGGTGCAGGAGATAACGAAGGACGAGACCATCTACCTTGCCAACTCGATGAATTCCCTTCGCATAGAAGGACAGAAGACCGTGGGGATAGAGATCGTACAGCAGTTTGACTGGGAATGCCCCGATGTGATAATCATACCCGGCGGCAACCTGGGAAATGTCACCGCCCTGGGAAGCGGTCTTTTGATGATGCGCGACCTGGGTTTGACGGACAAGCTGCCGCGCATAGTGGTGGCCCAGGCCAAGCGGGCCAACCCGCTTTACCGCTCTTACCTTTCGGGTTTTGAGACCTACGAGCCGGTCCGGGCGGAAAAGACGCTGGCAAGCGCGATCCAGATAGGAAACCCCGTGAGCATCCGGAAGGCCATCCGCACGCTGAAGCAGTTTAACGGCATAGTGGAGCAGGCCACCGAGGAGGAACTGGCCGATGCCGCCGCCCTGGGCGACACGACCGGGATGTTCAACGACCCGCACACGGGGGTCGCCCTCGCCGCCCTCATAAAGCTCCTCAAGGCCGGCAAGATAGACAAGGCCGAAAAGGTCGTGGTCATATCGACCGCGCACGGGCTTAAATTCACGGACTTCAAGGTCCGCTATCACGAGAAAAACCTGGGCTTTGCCTGCCGCTACGCCAACCGGCCGATCGAACTTCCGGCCAGCGTTGACGCCGTCAGGGAGGCGCTTGACATGACATTGAAAAGGAGCAGATAGAATGCCCGCAAAAAGGCCGTCGAATAAATGGAAGCCGTCCACTCTGGCCGTTCACGGCCCGGCCCTCTCCCAAAAGGCCCACTACTCGGTCTCCACGCCCATCGTCCAGACCTCGAATTATTACTTCGACACCACGGCCCAGGTGTACGAGTTCATGCAGGCCAAGGCCGAGGGGCGCCTGCTCCGCGAGCACGAATACGGCCGCTACGGCAACCCGACCCAGCAGGAATGCGAACGGAAGCTGGCCGCCATAGAGGGCGCGGAAAGGGCGGTGCTTTTTTCCACCGGGATGAGCGCGGTGACGCTGACCATAATGTCCTATCTCAGGAAAGGCACCCATATTATTTTCACGAGCGACTGTTACCGCCAGACCCGGGACTTCGCCCTGAACCTGCTGTCCGAGTTCGGCATGGAGGTCTCCCTGGTGGACCCCACGGCCACGGCCATAGCCCGCGCCGTGAGACCCGACACCTCCATCATCTTCACGGAATCCCCCACGAACCCCTATCTGCGCGTGCTGGACCTTCCGGCCATCGTAAAAGTGGCGAAAGAGAAGGGCATAATGACCATGATAGACACCACCCTTGCGACCCCGTACAATGTAAAGCCGCTTGAGATGGGTGTGGACCTGGTAATACACTCGGCCACCAAATACCTCGGCGGGCATAACGACCTTATGGCGGGCGTCACGCTTGGCAGACGTGAGCTTCTGGATCCCGTCTACAGGATGCAGCGCATGATCGGGGCCACGCCCGGCCCGTTCACCTCTTTTCTCCTGGAGCGCGGGTTAAAGACCTTCGGCCTCCGGATGGAGCACCATAACCGCGCCGGGCAGGAGGTGGCCGCCTTTCTGGAATCCCACCCGAAGGTGGAAAAAGTCTGGTATCCGGGCCTCGAATCTCATCCCGATCACAAAACAGCCAAAAGCCAGATGCGCGGCTTCGGCAGCCTTGTCACGTTCCTGGTGAAGGGCGGCGACAAGGAGACCCGCAAATTCATAGACTCCCTAAAACTCTTCCGCATTACGCCGAGCCTTGGAGGAAGCGAAAGTCTTGTAACGCAAATGGCGCCGATGTCCTTTTTTGACTACCCGGAGGACTACCGGAAGGCAATCGGCATGGTGGACAACCTGGTCCGCATCGCGCTCGGCCTGGAAGACATCGGCGACGTGATAGCGGACCTGGAGCAGGCCCTCGCCCGGATTTGACCCCCCCGGCCCCGGTTTCGGGGCAATAAACCGAAGCAGACGGCGCGGCGGGGGTTGTCAAGCCCCTCGCCGCTCAGATAATGTTCTCACTTTGATGAAGCGGCATCGACGAAGATAAGTGCCGATCAGTGGCGATTTGAGCGACATTGGCTTTTGAGTCCCTATGGAAGTCAATGAAGGGAAATTTTCGATTTTATTGATATTCGCTCGCTTGACGCTCGCTATCCATTTTTTCGTAGCCGATGCCGGCGAATTTCCGCGATCAGGACCGTGCATGTCTGAGCCCGAAGGGGACCAGTCCCCGAAGGGCGAGTTTGCGCGGACCAGCGGAAAGAGGCCATGCATCGGCAGAAACAAAAGCCGGAAAAAGCGAAAAGCGCCACTGATCGGCGGAGTTGATCAAACTGGGACACTACCGCCGCTCAATTTTTCTTTACTTGAAAATCAATATATTAGTAAAATAGGTTAATCGCGCCGATTGCCTTCCGGGACGGCTACGGGTTTTAGGGTCCTCTCCCGGGGAGTTGGCAACGGCATCCCGTATTTTTTCAGAGAACTTTTTCAAACGGGGGGTGGTGGGCGTAGCTCAATCGGCAGAGCACTGGACTGTGGCTCCAGTGGTTGTGGGTTCAATCCCCATCGCCCACCCCAGCATCTCAGACGCGCCTGTAGCTCAGCGGATAGAGCATCGGCCTCCGGAGCCGAGGGTCGGAGGTTCGAATCCTCTCAGGCGCGCTCGCCTTTTTCTGCTCCCGTTTACGCTCCTGGCGTTTGTTCTTCTCCTGCCGGCCGCGTCCCGTGCCTGGGGGGCATCGTCCACCACGGGGGCATCGCATGCCACGGAGATCGAGGCCGCCGCGGGATTCTGGCGGCATGAGCCCTCCGGGGGCATCTCCGATTCCGGGGAGACGCTCGATCTGCGAAACGACCTTGACTACACGAAGGAAAACGACATCGACGCCAGGCTGAAAGTCCATTTGCCGGCCTCGCTCCCGGACGTATACCTGATGGCGACGTTCCTCAGATTCCAGGGCGAAAACTCGATGTCCCACCCCTTCGTGTTCGGTTTTCCTTTCCAGGCCGGCAAACCCTTCACCGCCGAGACAAGGCTTGATCATTACGACATCGCGGCCATATATTCGCTGGTCCGTCCGCCTGAAAGGGGGCTTTTCAACGTGGAGGCGGGGATCAACGCGAGGGTAATCCATTTTCAGACCTCGATAACCCAGGGCGGGACAACTTTTGCGTTCACCGACACCTTCGTGGTCCCGCTTCTTTATATCGGGGCCCGGTTCAGGGCCTCATCGCTGATCGGACTCGAAGCCGAAGCCAGGGGGATGGCGTTCGGCACGGAGCACTATCTGGATTTGACAGGCAGGGTGAAGTTCCTCGTCTTGAAGCCTCTTTTCGTTGCCGCCGGTTACAGATACGAGCGGATGAAGATATCGAGGCGCGACCTTAGCATGAACGGCGGGTTCGGAGGGCCGTTTGTGGAGGCGGGGTTCGATCTCTGAAGAGGGCCTATTGCCCCTCCATCTTCTCCAATTCCCGCGGCAGCATGTGCCTGATCATCCTTCCCTTTACCATGTAAACGACCATTTCCGCGATATTGGTGGCATGGTCGCCTATGCGCTCGAGGTATTTTGAGACATAGCTGACCTTCATGGCGCGGGAAACGGTCGAAGGGTCCTGGGTCATGATAAAAGTCAGCTCAAGGAGGACCGAATCGTTCAGGTCGTCCATTTCGTCGTCCTGTTTGATGACCTGGATGGCCAGCTCGGTGTTCTCGTTCAGGAAGGCGTCTATGGCGTTTTTGACCATCTCCCCGGATATCTCGGACATGCGGGGGATATCGATGAATGGCTTCAGGATGGGCTCCTCGTTCAGCTCAAGCGCCCTTTCGGCGATGTTCACGGCATTGTCGGCGATGCGTTCCAGGTCGGTGGTGATCTTCATGGCGGTGGTGATGAAGCGAAGGTCCCTGCCCATCGGCTGCCTGAGGGCAATAAGCTCCACGCACTCTTCATCGATTTTCACATCGTAGGAGTTTATGCGCCTGTCGCCCTCGATGACAGACCTCGCCGCCGCCGCGTCCCTCTCGGCAAGACTCCTTACGGACTCCTTTATAGCCGCCTGCACGAGGCTCGCCATCCCCAGCAGGTCCTCCCTGAGCTTCCTGTAGTCTTCCTCCCTTACAGGCACCCCGAATGTCCCCCCTTTTTCCTGAACCTATCCCTCTTCCGAATCAATTTTGAGACAGGTTCCTGTTTTTTTTATTAATCGATCCCCACATGATTCCCTCCCCCTCCGCAGCACTTCCTCAATCTTCCGTTCGAAAACGGCCGGCGCGAGGCCTTTTTTATCCGAACCGGCCTGTCACGTAATCCTCTGTGAGCTTTTCCCCGGGCACGGTGAAAATTTTCTCCGTCTTGTCGAACTCCACCAGCTCGCCCAGCATCAGAAAACCCGTCCACTCCGAGATACGCGCGGCCTGCTGGAGATTATGGGTGACAATTATGATTGTAACATTTTGCTTAAGCTCCTCGATAAGCTCCTCTATCTTGGCGGTCGATATGGGGTCCAGGG
>JAJYGJ010000077.1 GCA_021790695.1 Nitrospirota bacterium
CAAACATCTTCTGTATAAGCAAGCGCATGTGAGGCAAAAGGGAGACGAGCATGCCCCCTCCGCTTCTGCCTGGAGCAAATTAAAAGCCCAAACTGCACCATGCCACTGCCAAAATCTGGTAGTGTCTCAGTTCGGTTAATCCACGGGCAGATATTATTTCGGGGGCGTTGGTATCTGCCCGCCATGTTGGCAGCCCATACCTGCCTGCTCTATGAATGAAGGGGAAAGGCCGACGGACGAGAGACGGCGCGTCTGAAAAACCGGGGTGATCGCTTTTTAAAACGTTTAAATGGATCTTTTGGGTTACGTCCGGAACGGCCGCCGCCGGAATGAATAGGGCAGGCAGGTAAGTGGGCTGGCGCGGGGAGCGAACCGCCTGCCCCGCTCCGACCCGTTGCGTTCGTTTCGGTGCCTTATCTTCAGGGGCAGCGGGGGCGCCGGCCCCCGCACCTTATTCCCTATTCCTTTGTTCCACGTGGAACATCTATCCCATAGGATTTTATCTTCCTGTGGAGGTTTGACCGCTCAACGCCCAGGGCCTCGGCCGTCTTGGAGATGTTCCAGTTGTGTTCGGAGAGTTTCTTGGCCAGATAATCCCTTTCAAAGGCCTCCTTTGCCTCCTTAAGGCCTCCGTAGCCGAAATAATCGTCCGCCCGTTCCGGCTCATGGTCCAGAAAGAGCAGGTCTTTTTCATCTATGTTCTCGCTGGTATTCATGATCACGAGCCTTTCCACGATATTTTTAAGCTCGCGTATGTTGCCGGGCCATGAATAGGCCGCGAGCCTCTTCATGGCCTCCCTGCTGATGCTTTTTGGCACGCGGCCATACTCGCCGGCCACGGATTTCAGGAAATAGCCGACCAGGGCGGCAATGTCCTCCCGGTGGTCCCTGAGCGGGGGCACCACAATGGGTATCACGTTCAGCCTGTAATAGAGGTCCTCGCGGAAGGCGCCGTTTTTCACCTCCCTGGCCAGGTCCTTGTTCGTCGCCGCTATCACCCTTACGTCCACTTTTATCTTTCTTGCCCCGCCCACGCGCTGGAATTCCTGCGTCTCTATGGCCCGCAGCACCTTGGCCTGGGTGGCCAGGCTCATATCGCCCACCTCGTCCAGAAAAAGGCTGCCATTGTCGGCCAGCTCGAATTTCCCCTTCCTGCCTTCCTGTGCGCCTGTAAATGAGCCCTTCTCATGCCCGAAAAGCTCGCTCTCTATCAGCTCCTGGGGGATGGCGGCGCAATTAAGCTCCACGAAGGGCATATCTTTCCGGGCGGAAAGCTCATGCAGCAGCAGCGCGACGAGTTCCTTGCCGGCCCCCGACTCCCCGGTGACAAGCACCTTGCTCGTACTCTTCGCGGCAAGCTCCACCTGCTGCCTTAACGCCTTTATCGCCCCCGAATCCCCGACGATGCGGAACCTGCCCCTGCCGGATTCCCGCAAAATCCGGTTTTCCTTTTCGAGACGGGTCATTTCGAGCGCCTGTCGCACCGTCATCAAGACCCGTTCCATTGAAAGGGGTTTCTCCATGAAATCAAAGGCCCCCATCTTCGTCGTCTTGACGGCAAGCTCAACGGTGCCGTGGCCTGTAATCATTACGACGGGCAGGTCTTCATGCCGGGCCTTTATCCGCTTCAGTGTTTCGGCGCCGTCCATGCCGGGCAGCCAGATATCCAGAAGCACGATCTCCGGGGGCCTGCGATTCAGGGCCTCCATTGCCTCCTCCCCCGATCCGGCCATATCGATCTCATAGCCCTCGTCGGAGAGTATGTCGGCCAGGCTCTCCCTGATGTTCGCCTCGTCGTCCACTATGAGGACCCTGGGCATCGGTTATTCGCCCCCTCCAAACGGAAGCTCTATCTCAAAGGTGCTTCCGCTCGGGCCGTTTTCACTTACCCGCAAGTAACCGCCGTGGTCGGAGACTATCTTGTGGACTATGGCAAGTCCAAGACCCGTGCCGTGCTTTTTGGTCGAGAAATAGGGCTCGAAGAGTTTTTCCCTCACGTCGGGCGGTATGCCCGGCCCGGTATCCGAAATCTTCATTAAAAGCCTTCCCCGCTGCGCATCCGCCTCTATTTTAACCGAAACGACCCCGGAACCATTCATCGCCTCCCTGGCGTTGTCTATGATGTTGACAAGGACGCGCCTGAACTGCTCGGGGTCCAGGTCCACAGGGGGCAGCCCCGGCGGGACGCTGAGAGCGATGCTGAAATCCTTGTAGACCCGGTAGAGGTTCCTGACCTCTTCGATGAGGCCCGGCAGGTCGGCGGGTCTCTTTTTAATGTCCGGCATCCTGCCCAGCCTCGAAAATTCATCCACAAGACCGCGAAGGCTTTCGACCTCCGCGATTATGGTCCTTGTGGAGCGTTCAAAGACACCCGGAAAATCCGCGTGCCCGTCGGCCCACTTTTTCATCATCCTTTCGGTCGACAGTTTGATCGGGGTGAGCGGGTTTTTGATCTCGTGGGCGATCCTCCTGGCCACCTCCTGCCACGCAAGGGCCCTCTGCGCCCTTACAAGCTCGGTAAGGTCATCGAAGACTGCAAGCAGTCCAAGATGCCGTCCCTTCGCGTCCCTCAGCCCGGTGATGAAAACCCTCAGCAGGGACTTTTTCTTTTCATCCTTGCCGACGCCGACCCAGAGTTCCTGCTCGATGAATTTCAGCGTGTACACGTTTATGCCCTTGATAAGGGCCTTAAGCTCATCGGACTCCACGCGGGTAAGCAGTGTTTCATAAGGCTTGCCCACCACGTCGGGGCCGAGTATGCCCAGTATTGAGCAGGCCCCCGGGTTCACGGTCAGGACATGGCCCTCCGGGGAGAGCGAGATCACGCCGGAGCGTATATTGTCGAGGATGCCCTCCATGCAGAGCCTTCTTCTGTCCGATTCCAGATATGCGTTTTCGAGAGATTCCTTTCCCTCCTTCAGCTCGGCGACCATCCGGTTGAAGGAATCCACCAGCAGCCCCATCTCATCGGAGCCCCTGGGGGTGACCCTCAAATCCAGGTTGCCGGCCGCGATCTCCCGGGTGGCCGCCGCAAGCTCGCTCACGGGCCCCGTAATCCCCCTTGCGAGCCTGAGGGCGGCAAGGAGGGCCGTAAACATGATCGTAAGCGCGATAAAACCCAGCACCAGGTAGAAATTGGTCCGGATCGGAACGCGCCAACTGGCAAGCCTCATGAGGGAATCGTTCGCCCGTCTTATGTCCGCCACATGGGCGGTAAGCCTGCGCGGCAGGGTCGTGCTTGCCATGATCACCCCGCCGCCCGGCCGGGGGATTTCGGCCCGCACCAGGTCGCCCCGGGGGGTGGAAAGCACCTCCGAGCCCCTCTTGCCCCGGAAGGCGGACTGCATCGCGGGTGTGGCATCGGCGGGAAGACGGGGCAGATACTCTATATGATAGGGGCCGATAACCCTCGCGCGGCGGGCCGGGCCCACCCCGTCCTCCCAGACATGGCTCTCGGCCATCTTGAGGGCCTTTTGCCTCTCCTCATGGTAGATGTCGCGCGCCATCGCGAGCGAGGAGACAAGGGGGTCCCTGAACTGCGTGTTGAATATCTTGTCCATGTAATTGGCGGCAAGGCCGCTGGCCACGACGTAGACCGTCACCATGGGCGTGATGCTGAGGACGACAAAAAGCACAAGTATCTTGGCCCGGAACTTAAACCCTATCGCCCTGCGCCTGACGCCCAGATAGAGTTCGAGGAACCCCTTTGAAACCAGATAGACGAGCCCCAGAAGAATAAAGAGATTAAGGTTGAAAAAAAGAAGATAAAGCAGGGTCTCAGGATAAAACTCCCCCAGCTTCAGAAACCGGATCTCGAAGGGCAGCAGCATGCCCAGAAACGCCAGGGCCGCCGCGGCAAGATAAAAAGCCTTCCTGAGCCTCATGCCCCTTTAGCGCCCGCCTCCCAGGTTTACTGCAGGCGAATTCGCCTGAACGGAAAACTCCTCGTTTCTAATGAAAAAAAACATCTGTCCGAGGAGCGGCGGCAGGCTTCTCAAACTGGATTCCGCCGTGACCCTGACATAATACCTTCCCTTGATAAGCTTACCCAGGTTTGACAACTTTATATTCTTTAAAATCAATGCGTTATGGATAAGTTCATTGCAGCTTGCGTATCTGCTCGTAAGGGCCCATCCGTTTTCCTGGGTGACCATCACATACTCGCCTTTTACAGAGTCGCAGTCCACGTCCCTTTCAATCTTTCTTCCCATGATGAACTCATCCGGCCAACTGGACCAATGCCTGAAGAGGTCCACATAGAAGACGAGCTTCTTTTCCATTCCGGCCCTGAGGTCTTTCACCAGCGACCCGTCCGGGGCCAGCCTGGCCGAGACAAGGAGATCGCCGCCATTGATCCTGATTGCAAGCCCCTGAATGGATGTTGCCCTCGCTGCCGTGAGCGGCAACGCAAGGAAGAACACGGCGGGGAGCAAAAACAAAATGGCCGTTAAAAGCGCATTCCTGAACATAGGGCAAAAGACCTTCCGGTCTGACAAAATTTTTCAATTATAACACGTATGGCAGGCAGGTATGGGCTCCATGCCCCCGCAACCACTAAAACCATCCAGACGGATTCTTTTCCCGGCGCCGGTAGGCGTGTATCTGCTTGTCCCTTGAAGAAGGGAGCTGGCGGACGGATACGCAGCGCCGCATCCTGCCCAAACCTTTTGTGCTTCGCCCTGAGGACAATTCAATCCCGCCATGGCGGTAGGTATACGCCGGAATCCCGCCTTGGCGGGAAATGAAAGGGGCAGGCAGATACAAACGCCCGGAATAATATCTGCCCGTGGATTAAACCACTGTACCACCGGCCGGAAAAGGAAAAAAGGTGGCAAAAAGAAGTAAAATAGAGTGAGGCGTGGAAAAGTCAATGGAAACAATCGAGGCCCTTCAAAAGAAGATTGAGAGCGCCCAAAGAAAAACGGCCGAACTCGAGTCGGCTGCCGAAAGGCACAAACAGACCGACGCCGCCCTGCGTCATGCCAACGAAACACTGCGCGCCCTGATCGAGGCCTCGCCCATCGCGATCATGAACCTGGACAGCCGGGGCCGCGTCCTCCTGTGGAACAAGGCCGCGGAGCGCATGTTCGGCTGGACCGAACAGGAGGTGCTGGGCCGCTTCAATCCCATCGTGCCGGAAGACTGCCGGGAAGAATTTGAAAAAATACGGGAGATGGCCATGAAAGGGCCGATTACCGGCATCGAGATAAGACGGCGGAAAAAAGACGGCTCTCCGATAGAATTGAGTCTCTCCACGGCGGGCGTTTCCGGCCCCGGCGGCGCCATCGCCAGTTACATCGGCATGTTCACGGACATCACCATCCGCAAGAAAAATGAAGAATCCCTGAGACTCTTCCGGGACCTGATGAACCAGTCCAATGACGCCATCTTCGTGATAGACCCGGAAACCGCCCTCATACTGGACGTAAACGATATGGCATGCTCCGGACTGGGTTATGGGCGCGAAGAAATGCTCCGCATGAAAGTGCCGGATTTTGAAGTAAAAATTCCGGATATGGCCAGTTGGCGCTACCATCTGGCTGAACTCCGGCAGAAAGGCAGCGGCTTTTTTGAAGGCATTCAAAGGCGCAAGGACGGCGCCACCTTCGCGGTCGAGGTAAACGGCAAATACATAAGGCATGAAACCAGGGACTATATACTTTCGGTGGTGCGCGACGTCACGGAGCGCAAGCGGATGGAGGAGATCATCAGCCAGTCGAGGCAGGACTGGGAGGAGGTCTTTGACACCATTACGGACATGATCACCCTCCACGATGCGGAATTTAACATAATCCGGGCGAACAAGGCAGCCTCAAGGGTCCTCTCCCTGCCCTGCATCACGAACACGAGGCCGAAATGCTACAGGGTTTACCACGGTGGAGGGGAGAGCCCCATCGGGGAGTGTCCCGCGTGCCGCGCGCTCATGACCGGGGAGCCGGCGACGATAACCAGGTTCGAGCCCGCCCTGAACATGTTCATAGAGATACGGGCCATCCCCCGTTTCGACAAGGACAAACGTCTTACCGGCATTATCCACGTGGTAAGGGACGTGACGGAGAGCAAACGGGTCGAGCAGGAACTGGAACAATATCGCACCGGCCTGGAAGAACTGGTGAAAGAGCGCACGGGAGCGCTCCGGGAAGCAAACGAAAAGATGAAACTTTATTCCGAGGAGCTTGAAAAGAGCAATCGAGAACTGGAGCAATTCGCGTATATGGCCTCGCATGACCTGCAGGAGCCGATCCTGGCGATCGCCAGCTATCTGAAACTCTTCCAGAGGCACAACAGGGGGAAGCTCGATCCGGAGACCGGGGAGTTCGTGGAGGGCGCGATAGAAAGCACCATCCGGATGCAGACCTTCATCAGGGGCCTTCTGGCTTACTCCACGGTAGGGACCCGCGAGATCGCCCTGATGGAAATTGACACCGCCGGCAGCCTCGCCGCGGCCCTCGCCAGCCTTGCCCACCAGATCGAGAAAACCGGCGCGCACATCACTCACGACCCGATGCCCGTGCTGCAAACGGACCCCTCCCAGTTGCCGCACGTGTTTCAAAACCTGATAGGAAACGCCTTGAAATTCCACGGCGCGCAGCCGCCCCGCATCCATGTCTCCGCAAGCAGGGAAACCCGCCCGGGCGGAAAGGACGTCTGGGTCTTTTCCGTGAGCGACAACGGCATAGGCATCGCGGCGGAGGAGAAAGAGCATATATTCCAGATATTCCACCGGGGCGGCAAAAGACAGCCGGGCGCGGGCATAGGGCTTGCCACCTGCAAAAAAATAATCGAACGGCTGGGCGGCCGGATATGGGTCGAGTCCGAGGCCGGCAAGGGATCCACTTTCTACTTCGAGCTTCCCGCCGGGTAGTTGCCGCCGGAACCTGTCTCAAAATTGATTCCGGTTAGTTGCCGCAGCTAAATTTTTTACTTGAAACCTCGCAATTAAGATTGTAAAACTTAAGTAAAAGGCATACCCGCCAATTTCCCAAAGCTTCCGGGAGTCCTTATGCAGGAAAAAAGAAGTTGTCAAAGGACGTGCATTTCCATCCCGATAAGGTGTCTTTGCCGTTTCAGGGAGGACGAGAACCTGAGCCTTGCCTTCGACGGCGTGACGGCCGACATGAGCGATGCCGGCATCAGCTTCTACACCGGCAAAAGCCTCGCGGACTGCTCAAAGATAGAAATCCGGGGGGCGGGCTGGAACGGGCCCAAAAAGGGAAAGATAATGTGGCAGAAGGTCGCGCCCGATATGGGCATCTTCCGCGTGGGCGTATCGCTGCAGCACGAGGACCCTAACTACGCCGGGCGGACGGAACCGCTAAGGACCTTTTGAATCCATTTCATCCGATATTTTATTTTATTTTTATTCCAACGAGGCGATAAAATCTCCCAGCGCCTCTTCCCAGTGGCGGGGCCGGACGCCTCTTGAGCTTTCAAGCGGGGACCAGAGCGGTCTTCTGGCCCGCGTCTTGTAGTCCGTGTGGGAAATGGGCGAGACGCGGGCGCCAATGCCGGCGTGCCTCAAAATGCTCACCGCGAATTCATACCAACTGCATACACCGCCGTTTGCCGCGTGATAGAGCCCGAAGGGTTTCACCTTCATGATCAAATCCCATATTGCCCCTGCTGCATCCGCCGCATAGGTGGGGGACATGAAGATATCGTCCACGACCCTCAACGGCTCTCCGCGCCTGGCCCTGTCCAGGACGGTATAAACGAAATTTCCGCCCTTGCCGCTTGCCCCGGCCCTGCCATAAAGGCCTGCAAGACGCACTATGTAATGACGGGAGCTGAAATTCCTGACAAAAAGCTCCCCGGCGTACTTCGATATCCCGTAGGTGTTCAGGGGATTGGCAATGTCGTCCTCATTGTACGGTACGTTTTTGTTTTTATTTTTATTTTTTACTTTTCCGTTTTTGTCCCAATCAAACCCGTCGAAGACATAATCAGTGCTGATATGGATCAGCGCCGCGCCCGTTTTTTCCGCGGCCAGAGCCAGATTTCTTGCGCCCAGGGCGTTGACCCGGAAGGCCTCCCCGGCCTCATCCTCCGCGTCGTCCACCCGCACATAGGCAGCCGTGTTTATGATGAAGTCCGGGCGCAGACCTGTTATGACGGCCTCGACCCGTTCTTGAAGGCCGATATCCATTTCGCCCCTGGCAATCGTGACAAGCTCGATTTCCGGAGGCGCGGACCGGCGGATGTCAGAGCCCAACTGGCCGGTTGGGCCGGTAAGGGCGACCTTGAGACTCAATTTAATTGTCCCTTCCGTTCGTCTCGGGAGGGCGATTTTCCCCTTCCGTCTGTGATGTGAGGCGGCGGAGATAACATGGCCCGCTCGTTCCCGCTACGGGGCTTCAATGATAATTTCATCCGGCAAAAAAACGCTCGCATGCCATCCCTACCGCCCCGGCGCTATTTGGTCTTCGTCCCCATCTCCCCGAAACGGCGCTTCAGCCCGTCCGTAAAGGCGCGGGCCTCGTCAGCCTTTCTGAAGAGCCAATCGCTGTTTTCGCCGTACCAGCGGACCGTTTTTTCGATGCCCTCATCGAAGCGGACCCTGGCCTTCCATCCGGTCTCCTTTTCTATCTTCGCCGTATCGACCGCGTATCTGAAATCGTGTCCCGGCCGGTCAGGCACGCTTTTTACAAGCTCCTCGCCCTTGCCCAGGTGTTTCAGTATCGCCCCTATGACTTCCCGGTTCATCTTCTCCTCGGAGCTTCCGATATTGTAAGTCTCTCCGTCCCTGCCGCGCTCGAGCACCTGTAAAATCGCCTCCGCGCAGTCCTCCACGAAGAGCCATGTCCTTATATTCTCCCCTGTCCCGTAGAGCGGGATGCTCTCGCCCCGCATGGCCCGGGCGATGCAAAGGGGTATCAGTTTTTCTGGATATTGCCAGGGGCCGTAATTATTGGAGGGCCTGACGGTGATGACCGGAAGCCCGAAAGTCTTCCTGAAGGCCCGCACGAACATGTCCGCGCCGGCCTTGCTGGCCGAATACGGGGAGTTGGGGGCAAGGCAGTCCGTCTCCCTGAAGCCGGCCGCGCCGGCCAGGAGGTCTCCGTACACCTCGTCGGTGGAGATGTGAATGAATTTTTCCACCCCATGGAAAAGGGCAAGTTCCAGCAGGTTTTCCGTACCGGTGACGTTTGCCTTTATGAAAGAGGCCGGATCGATGATGCTTCTGTCAACGTGGGTCTCGGCCGCGAAATGGACGATGGCCCGCGGGGGAAAACCCCCGGAGGCGATTATCCGCCCTATCGCCTCCTTGTCCGCTATGTCCGCCTTATGGAAGTGGATCTTGTCCGAGACGGATTTCAACCTCTCCAAATCCCCCGCGTAGCTCAATTTATCGACGCAGACCGGCAAAAGGCCTTTGGAGACGGCCAGCCGGGCGAAGGCGCTCCCGATAAAACCGGCCGCGCCGGTTATCATTATCTTCACCTTTTTTCCTCCCCCTTGTAGATGAAATTGTTCCGCGCCTGCCTCAGCGAGGGTAGCCGGGCGTCCTTGTCCGAAACGCCGGGGCTTTCGACCGGCCATTCGACGGCGATCTCCGGGTCGTTCCAGATTATGCCGCTGTCGTGCTCCGGCGAATACTCGCTGGTCGCGGCATAGTGGACGTCCGTATCATCATCGATCGCCAAAAAACCGTGGGCGAAACCGGGTGGCACCCAGAGCATGCGCCCGTTGTCCCCGGAAAGAAGGGCGCTCACCCATGCTCCGAACCACGGCGAGCCCTTCCTGATATCGACCGCGACGTCGAATATGGCCCCGCGCGAGACGCGCACGAGTTTTCCCTGCGCCATCGGGGCGACCTGGTAATGCAACCCCCTTAAAACGTCCTTCCTGCTCCTTGAGTGGTTTTGCTGGACGAAATCGGCCGGGATGCCGCCCGCCCGGAAATCCGAGCGCTTGTAGGTCTCAAGGAAAAAACCCCGCTCGTCCCTGAAAATCCGGGGCTCTACAAGGACAACGTCAGGGATGCCGAGTCTCTTAAAGGTAAACGGCAAAACTACCCCCTTTTCAATTATTTGATTATACCAAAGGGACCGGCGCAATGGGCTTTCGCTTCTTTTAAAACACCTTTCAGGAAGGAAGCGGGGGCAACGGGGGCGTCATCGCATATTATTCTTCGTTTTGGGCCGCGCGGATGATGTACTGTCCGTAGTCGGTCTTGCCGAGGGCCTCGCCCATTGCAAGGAGGGTTTCCCGTGTAATCCAGCCATTCGCGAAAGCGATCTCCTCTATGCAGCCGACCATGAAACCGGTCCTGGTCTCTATGGTGGCTATGAACTTGCTGGCCTCGAGAAAGCTGTCGTGGGTGCCGGCGTCGAACCAGGCAAACCCCCGGCCGATGGGGTTCACATGCAGGGCGCCTCGCTTCAGATACTCCTCATTGACGCTGGTGATCTCCAGTTCTCCGCGTCCGGAGGGTTTTATCGCCCTTGCAATGTCCCGGCAACGACTGTCGAAGAAATAGAGCCCGGTCACGGCCCAGTTGGATTTCGGCTTTTTCGGCTTCTCCTTGATCGAGACCGCACTCCCCTTCGGATCGAACTCCACGATGCCGTATCTTTCGGGGTCCTGGACGTTGGAGGCAAAGACATAGGCCCCGCCCTTTTCCTTCATGGCCCGGACCGTTTTCCTGAGCAGGGCCGGAAGGCCGTGGCCGAAAAAGACGTTGTCCCCAAGTATCAGGCAGACGCTGTCATTCTTCATGAAATCGGCCCCTATTATAAGGGCCTCGGCGAGGCCATTGGGGTTTTCCTGGACGGCGTAGGAGAATTTCAGCCCCCAGCGCTCCCCGGCGCCGAATATGTTTTTGAAGCTCCCGATGTCCCTGGGGCTCGATATGAGCAGGATGTCCCTGATGCCCGCCAGCATGAGGATGGAGAGGGGATAGTAGATCATGGGCTTGTTGTAGATGGGAAGGAGGTGCTTGTTGAGGCATATCGTGGCGGGGTATAGCCTGGTCGCGCTGCCCCCGGCCAGTATTATCCCTTTCATAGCGGGTATTTTACATGAGATATATGTTTTAGTTCAAACCGCGGGCGATTCCCGCACGGCAAAGCCACGGCCCGCGGTCAGGAATTTACCAGGCCTTGAAAAACCCGCAGGGTTTTTCGCGCCGAATCCTCCCAGGAGAATTTTTTCGACTGGGAAAGTCCTTTACTGATCATCTCTTTCCTGAGGGTCTTGTCTCCGAGTGCTTTCGATATGGCCGCGCTCCACTTTTCAACGTCCAGGGGGGGCAGGAGGATCCCCGCGTCTCCCGCCACTTCCGGAAGCGAGCTTGTGTTCGACGAGATGACAGGCGCGCCCGAAGCCATCGCCTCCAAAAGCGGCATGCCAAAACCTTCGTAAATCGACGGGAAAACGAAAACCATGGCCCCCGAATAAAGCATGTTCATCTCCTCATCGGGCACGTAGCCAAGGAATTTCACCTCTTCCTCCCTGAAACCCAGCTTTTCGTATTCGGCATGGACGGCGGCGTTCTTCCATCCTCTCGCTCCGGCGATAACGAGCTGGGGGCCCCTGAGCGGAGCAAAGGCCCTGAGGAGGGTCACCAGGTTTTTCCTCGGCTCGACCGTGCTTACGGTCAGGACATAATTTTTATTTGTGCCGTATTTACGGCAGATGTATTCAGCGGAACTGCTTTTGTCCAGCGGTTTAAAACCGTCCGCGGCGTTGTACGTTACCGTAATCCTTTCTTCAGGGACGCCCAGTGCCATCAGGCCGCGCGCGGTCGCGCCGGATACCGCAAGGATATGGTCCGCTCTTCGTATCGACCTCTCCGCGAACAGCTTCATAATAAGCAGGTTGTATTTTTCCAGTGTTTCGGGATAATACTTCCAGGCGAGATCGTGCACCGTAAGCACTTTTTTTATTTTTTTTGGAAGGATTGGCGGCAGCATGTGCCTCGGCCCCCAGAAGATATCTATTTTGTCCTTTTGCATAAGTTGAATACCCCTGCTGAACAGCCATAAGGTGTTGCCGTAAGACAAGCCGCCCTTCTTTTCCAACGCGCGCCTGATTATATTCGGGCCTTGCTCGAACTCAAACGGGTCCCGGGAGTAAAGAAAATATTTGTCCGCCCTGTTCAGGCCGGCAAGCGGGGACAGGAGCTTTCTGGTGTAATTGGGTATCCCGGAGGCCTGTTTTTCCGTAAGGGCGAAGGCGTCAACCGCTATGTTCATATGGCTTGTCCGCGACGGTTCATATACGTTAATATTCTATACATAATGAATGCCTCAAATCCAGAAGCCCCGGACCGCACCGCGGTCAATCCGCAAGCAATTCCAAAGCACCGGACCAAATGAAAAAAATCCTGTTCTATGATGACGTGCTGGTCTTCGGCGGTCATGAGATAATGGCCCTGGCGGGGATCAGATATATTATCGAGTATTCAGACCTGCTCCTCGATTTTATATGCCATGAGGAAAACAAGAGGTTGCGCCTGGCGCTAGAAAATCTGAACAAGCGAGGAGACAGGATTAAAATTCATTTAATAAAACCGCGAATGCTGGACAGCCTGGAAATTTTTTTTGCGCGCAATGAAATAGCGGAAACCCGGCGCTTGATGAAAGGCATCGATCCGGATGTTGCGGTCGTCATCCAGGGGAGGATTGAAATATCATATCAAGGCCTTGTTGCCTCGAAAAAAGCCGGGTATCCGACGATAAGCTATATCCCCTTGGCGCACAGGATGCCTTCTTGTCTTGCCGGCAGGAAAATAAGGCGGTTCAGGGACATGAAGGATTTTATCTATGTGCGGCTCGAGGACATCGCCGACCGTTATTTTTACGGATTGCCCGACAAGTTCATAACCATATCCAAAGACATGAAAGACAAATTGATTTCAAACGGCGCAGGTCCGAAAATAGATGTGGTTTATAACGGCACGGATCTTTCCGGGCTGAAAATCTTCAATAAAGCCGATTCGCGGGAAAGATACGGCCTGAACAAGGAAAATTATCTGGCCGCCCTGATAGGCAGGATCGCTTTCTCGCAAAAAGGCCAGGACTTTTTGATAGACGCGGTATCGGAGTTCAGGGATTCACTTGAGGACATCGGATTTCTGATAATCGGCGAGGGCCCCGATAAACAATCCCTTGAAAAAATGATTGCGGCGAGGGGCCTGGCCGGGCATGTAAGGATCATTCCATGGCAGGACGACCTGTCGGAAATTTATTCCGCAGTCGACATGCTGGTCATCCCGTCAAGGTTTGAGGGAATGCCCCTGGTCATGACGGAGGCGATGTATTATCGCCTTCCGGTTATTGCATCGGACGTGGACGGCATGGCGGAGCTGCTTCCAAGGGAATGGCTCTTCAAATATGGCGACCGGGAGGGGCTCATAAGGACTTTGCGAAAGGTCAGGGCCGGCGATAATACCACAAAGCTGGATGAGAACCGGCGGCTGGTCATGGATAAATTCCGCCTGGAGCGGTTTGGCGCTGATTTTATGCGGGCCGTTACCGGGAATTGATTTTATAGGTCTGTCGAAATTTTGTTAAAATAAGCATTGGAAAGGTCTCAGATGAATAATTGGCGGCTCAAAACTCCCGTGGTCTTTTTCATTTTCAAACGGCCCGATGTCACGGAGAAGGTCTTCGCCGAGATAGCCGGGGCGAAGCCTCCAAAACTGTTCGTCGTCGCGGACGGCCCCGGGAAAGACAGGCCGGGCGAGGCCAAGGCCTGCGCCGCGGCGCGCGCGATAATCGACCGGGTGGATTGGGACTGCGAGGTGCGGACCAATTACTCCGATATCAATATGGGCGGTCCGCGACGGATACCAAACGGGATGGACTGGGTCTTTGACAGCGTTGAAGAGGCGATAATCCTCGAGGACGATTGCCTTCCCCATCCGTCTTTTTTCCGATTCTGCGAGGAACTGCTGCAGCGGTACAGGGACGATGAGCGCATTGCGGTCATCAGCGGAAACAACTTCCAGTTCGGCAGAAAAAGGACGGCTTACAGTTATTATTTTTCCAGGTACAATCACATATGGGGTTGGGCAACCTGGAGGCGCGCCTGGAAAAATTATGACGCCGGCATGACGACATGGCCGAAGATCAGGGACGGAAAATGGCTGCGGGATTTTCTCGGAAATAAAAGGGCGGCACGCTACTGGTCCGGCATGTTCAACGCCCTGTACGAAGGAAAGAAAGATCACTGGGATTTCAGGTGGACTTTCGCGTGCTGGCGGCATAGGGCTCTCACGGTCCTGCCGAATGTGAACCTGGTGTCGAATATAGGCTGGGGAAAAGAAGCGCAAAGCGCAAAAGACCCGAAAAACATACTTGCCGCCATGAGGACCGGGCCCATGGAATTCCCGCTTTCCCATCCTCCTTTCCTGCTGCGTGATTCAGCGGCGGATAATTTTACCGAAAGAAATATATTTTCAAGGTCGTGCGCATGGGAGTTAAAAGGCATTTTGTATGATTATCTGACCAAAATCAGGCCGGTTATCCGATAATGCCGATTTTTCATAGCTTTACGCCAAGCGCCCACAAGCCGACCGGGTCCGGTTCTTTCGTTCTGCCCAAAGATTTTTTTAAACAATAGATAAAGAATTCCAACCCGGGCAGCGAAGGCCGTTTATCCGCCCAAATCACTCCGCTCTGTACGCCGGTAAACCCGCTCCGTATCAGAATCTGATGCAGGGCCGCCTGGTTGAAAAAAAGCACATGTATCGGAGGCAGCCAATCCCTCCTTGTCGCCGTCCTTACCGAATGGCTCTCGATATTGGGGACCGTACAAAAAAATATGCCCCCCTTTTTAACCAGCGCCGAGGCCTTGTTTAAAAAATCCAGGGGGGAGATTATATGTTCCAGGACTTCAAAGGCGGTAACCGCGTCAAATTGCTCTCCCGATTTGATAAAGTCCTCAGCCGTGGCATTAAGCAGCGGAAAGGGCGCGGTCCGCGCCCCTTTCGCAACCGCCACCCCTGAAATGTCTATCCCTTTCACGTCCCATCCTTTCGCGTATGCGGCGCGGCAAAAAAGTCCGACGCCGCAGCCGATATCGAGCAATTTTGAACGGGCCGCGCGGGGAACTTTCAAAAAGAAGGGCCTGTATGTTATAAATTTCGCCAATTTCCTCCACGCCGTCCGCTCCAGTGAATCGATATATTCCCGGTAGGATTCCGACTCGTAAACCTCGTCATAATCAACGCCCGCCAATTCGGCCGGATTACAAAATCTGAGCTGGCACCGGGAACAGACAAGCAGCGTGCTTTCCCCGATGCGGTCCGTCCGCCCGTTCCAGGCATGATTACAACCCGGGCAATTTACCGCCCTTTTTCCCGCCGGTTTGTTTATGTCCATGCTATGTATTTCCCCTCGTCATTTCTTCGCTAAAATGGAATAATTCGAAGGTGAAGATTTCTTAAAATTTACTCTGTCCAGCACAAGGCCCAGGGAGTTCAGAAAAGTGCGTAAAAAGACATGCCGCCGGTTTAAAATCAGGTTGGCCGACAAGAAGAATTGCGCCCAATTTCCTCCATCTTCCTTTATATCCCATGCCGAAAAATTGGCCTGTTTAAGCAAATGCTCAAATCCGTATTTTGTGAACCGGTAAAAATCAAAGGGTTCCTCGTGCAAGGGCCAGTAGAAGGGCCCCGTCAGAATAAAAAATCCCCCTTTCTTCAAAACTCTGTGACACTCCCGGACCATTGCCAGGGGCTCGGGCACGTGCTCAATGACTTGCGTGCTGATTACAATATCGGCAAATCCATCTTGAACGGGTATCTGCGTTGCGCTTCCGATTATATCGGGCGAGGAGTCCTCATCGCTGATATCGACCCCTATATATTTGCAGCCTGTAAATAAATCCGCGTAAGGTTTATTGCCGCACCCTACATCCAGGACCGCAGGGATTTTAGCCGTGGTCTCTTGAAGCGCTTTCGAAACAGCCGATTCAATGTTGCGCCATAAATAACGGTGTACCATATAATCATGCTGCCATATCCTTAATCTTCTGGATTTCAATCTGGCCATTTATCACATCCCGACGCCCGGTTTTTCAATTCCGGGCGTGAACCTGGCAAGTACCCTCATAATGCGCCGGGGCCTGACGCCCAGACGCTTGAAGACCCGCTCCATCATGAAAAGGTCCTCCGCCTCCATGCTTTTTGTAAGAAGAAGGCCCGCCGCGTACCCCGCGACGAAAATGATGAGATAGACCGGCAGCATCCAGAAGTGGAGCGGCAGGCTCTTTGCGACCGCATAGATGACAAGCCCCGATATGGCGGCCCCGGCCGCGGGTTTCAGGTAGGAGGCCCGAAACGGGTGCACCCCGCTCCTCCGGAAAAGCTTCACGGAATACATCACGTTGATGAGGATATATGAAGTCATCGTCGCAAGCGCTCCGCCCTCTATCCCCATTGCCATCCTTTTAATGAAAATATAATTCAGGGCGATGTTCACAACGGCCGCCGCAATCGATATGTTCATGATGGCCCCCGTGAGTCCCATCACCATCAAAAGAAGTCCGTTCGTGCCCAGGAAGGCGTTTATCATGAAGCCGAGGGCCAGGAGCCTCAAGGGCAGGGCGGCATCCAGAAAGCGTGCCCCGAAAAGCGTGGTTATGCTCATCTCCGGGAAGAAGAAAAAGACGAAAAACAGGGGCAGGGTCACGGCAAAAAGCCACTTTGTCAGCACCTGGTAAGCCCGGTTAAGGGCCTCCGGCTGCCCCTTTGCGTATATCTCGCCCGCTATGGGCAGAAAGACAAAGCCAAGGGCCGATATGGGAAAAAGCAGAAGTTTCGCCAGCGCGACGCTCACCCCGTAGGTGCCCACGGCCTGCGGGTCCAGGTATCTGCCTATCATAAGCGTGTCGGTCCACACGAGGATCATGCCCATTATCGTTGAAACCATCAGGGGGACGGAGAATTTCACCAGCTCCCGGTGCCGCAGTCCGCCGCGCGGCAGAAACGGCGCGGCCCCCAACTTCCTGAACCCGTAAGCCGCTACAAGGACGGAGACCAATATGCCGGACGACGTGTAGGCGTACAGGATGCCCTCGAGGCGCAGGTGAAGGAAGATGACCGCCAGTATCAAAAGCATGTAGGACGCGGGGGTCAGGATGTCGTTTAAAAGCTTTTGTCCGATCACGCCCCGGCCGAGGAGCACGCCCCCCACAACACCCGCATATACGGTGAAGGGGATAAGGAAAGAGACCATCCTCAGGGGGCCGGCAAGCCCCGGCGTGTAAAAGACGTCCCTGGCTATCGGGCCGGCGAGAAAATACAAAAAGACGAAGGCCGCAAGCGACGCGGCCAGCATTATCTGAACGCCCGCCCTTGAAACGCCGTCCGCCTCCTCGGTCTTTCCCTCGCCCAGGTAAACGGAGACGAACCGTGAAAGACCCCCCGGTATCCCCAGCGGGACAACCGCTACGAGGACACCCAGTACGGTGAGCACAAGCGAGTAGATCCCGAACTCCGCCTTGGTGGTGTTTCTTACTATCAGGATTTTTATCAAAAACCAGAGCAGTTGGCTTGCAGCAGTGGCGGCGAGGATAAGCACGCTGCCCTTTACGGCGGTCTTAAGATGCGAGTTGAGGCTCTCGGGCATGATCCTTGATTATAACCCCCCCCCCCCCCCCGCCGGTATGGGACGATTTATCGGTCTTGCGCCCCTTGGGGCCCATGCCCTCCGGAATCACAAAAGAACCATAAAAGAACCGCTATCCGCCTATCCCCATCGCCCATTTACCTGCCTGCCCCATTCATTCGGGGGCGGCCGTTCCGGACGTGCCTCAAAGGATCCCATTTAGCCGTTTTGAAGAGCGATTACCCCGGTCTTTTCAGACTCGCCGTCTCTCGTCCGTCGGCCTTTCCCCTCTTCATAGGACAGGCAGGTATGGGCTGCCCCCTCGCAACCATCAAAACTATGCAAGCGGATTCTTTTCCCGGCGACAGTCAACTCTCGTCCAAGCTGATTCTTCCCGGCGATGGTGGGCGTGTATCTGCCCGTCCCTTGAAGAAGGGAGCAAGGACGGATGCGCAGCGCCGTATCCTGCCAGACCTTTTGCTCTTCGCCCTGAAGACGACTAAACGAGGCGCGTGGGATACGTCCGGAACCGCAGCGACCGGAATGAAAGGGGCGGGCGGATACCAACGCCCCCCTCTACCCCGGGGGCCAGCGCATGGGGCGGCCGCCAAGCACGTGCAGGTGGATGTGATAGACGCTCTGCCCGGCCTCCGGGTTGGTGTTCATCACCATACGAAAACCCCGGCCGGATATCTTCTTGTCCCCGGCTATCCGGTTTGCCACCCGGAAGAGATGCCCGATCAGGGCATCGTCGCCGTCCTCAAGCTCAAGGGTGGTGGCTATATGCTTCCTGGGGACCACCAGGAAGTGCACCGGGGCCTGGGGGGCGATGTCCTCGAAGGCCACACACGTTTCGTCCTCGTAGATTATCCTCGCGGCAGCCTTTTTCGCCGCGATCCTGCAAAAAAGGCAGTTTAAGCTTGTCACCCCTTAAAACCTTCTATCCTCGTGAAAAAGCAGGTCCTCTCCCCGGTGTGACAGGCCCCGCCGCCCGCCTGTTTCACCTTCACAAGCAGGGTGTCCTTGTCGCAGTCGTAAAAGACGGCCTTTACCTCTTGCGTGCAGCCCGAGGTCTCGCCCTTCTTCCAGTATTTCCGCCTCGAACGGCTCCAGAAATGGGTGAAGCCGCTCTCAAGCGTCATGCGGAGGGAGTTTTCGTTCATCCAGGCCATCATCAGCACCTCGCCCGTGTCCGCTTCCTGAACGATCGCCGGTATCAAACCCTTCTCGTCGTATTTCAGCTCCGGGATTTCCAGCGGCCTCATAATTTATACCCTATTTTTCTCAGGAATTGTCTTCTGTCTTCCCTGTCCCCGGGGGTCTCGACCCCTTTCGGGGAAAATCCGTCTATTACGCCCAGGACGCCCCTTCCCTGGGGGGTCCCGGCAATGATCACCTCCACGGGATTGGCCGTGGCGCAGAACACGCGGCAGACCTCCGGACAGGATTTTATGCGGTTTAGCACGTTTACCGGGAAGGCGTCCTTGAGGGCCACGCAGAAGACGTGTCCGGCCCCTATCGCCTGAAGATTTCTGACGCATACGTCGATCAGCGAGGGGTCGTTCCCCTCTTTTCTGATAAGGCAGGGCCCGGAGGCCTCGGTAAAGGCCACGCCGAACCCGGCCCGCGGCACCGATGTGACGATTGCCTCGTACAGGTCCTCGGCCGTCTTTATGAAATGCGTCTGGCCAAGTATGATATTGGCCCCCTCGGGTATCTCCATGCTTATGGTTTTGATTTCCATAGGGATTTTTATATCACCTCCAAACGGATTATAGCACAAGGCGGATAAAGGGCTCCGCCGTTGCCGGCCCATCCTTTTTGTACTATGCTTTTGGAAAGTTTTAAAAGCCAGGAGGAAAGTCATGGCGGAAATCTATCATGCCCTTGGTCTTAACATGCACCAGCCCCCCGGCAACCTTCTGGCCCTTCATAACTCCGAAGAGCGCTGGGAGGCAAGGCAGATCCTATGGTGTTACGACCGGCCCACACGCATGCTCGAAGGCTATGAGGATGTGGCCCGGCCGCACATGAGTTTTTCAGGCACCCTGCTAAAACAGCTTGAAGACCCCGCGGTGAGGGAGACCTTCGCGGACGTCGTGGACGTGGAGGACTTTCTTGAGAGGTACCGGCGTTCCCGGTGCATCGAGTTCCTGGGAACCGGCCTCTACCATCCGGTCTATCCGCTCATCCCGCAGGAGGACTGGGACGCCCATACCGGCTGGTGGAAGGGACTGGGGCGGCACCTGCTGGGAAGGGAGTGGCCGCCGGGCTTCTGGGCCCCGGAGATGGGTTTCTGCAAGGAGATGATACCTCTTTTGAAGCGCCACGGCTACAGGTACGCGGTGGTGGATTCGATATACCTGAAACCCTTCCGGCAGATGCGCTGGGAAGAGCTGCGCTACCGCCCGTATATAGCGCGGTACGGGGGCGAGGAGATCTTCGTCATACCCAGGGACAGGGAGCTTTCAAACGCGCAGGAGTCCGGCCTGGACCCCGGCTGGTTCCAGCACGAGGTCTATGAGCGGACGAAGCACTGCGATTTTCCGGCCCTTGTCACGACCTGGACCGACGGAGAAAACGGGGGCTGGTTTCGCACCGTGCACGTAGAGAGCGGTTTCTGGGGATATTTTTACCGTACGCTGCTGGACCGTTTCCGGGCCGGCACCCTTGGTTTCATCCCCATCCATATAAGCCGGTACCTGGAGATGTTCCCGCCCGCCGAGGAGGTGGACATCCATCCGGGCGCGTGGAACACCGGGCACCACTGGGGAGGGGATTTCAGCCAATGGACGGGCTCCCTGCTTCAAAAAAGGGGCCTGGAAGAAGTGAAAAAGGCAAGCGCCTATTATCATCAGGTCAAAGGCGATTTTGACCGGCGCGGCCACCAGTCGAATAACCCGGAGGAGGCCCGCCATCTCATCTTTCGCGCATACGATCACATCCTGGAGGCGGAGACAAGCTGCAACTTCTACTGGGGTAGCCGTTGGGTGCACCGGAGCTTTGACGGCCTCGACAAGGCTTACCGGCTTCTGGACGCCGCCTCCGGGCTCCTGCCGAAGCAGGCAGCGAATTAAACTTTTGCCCCGAACGGGACGATAAAGAATTAATCAGTTATCCTCTCTCCCTCCCTCTGGACGGGGCGGGCCTTAAAGGCCGCCCCGTCCTGCCATTTCGTGGTGCGGGCATCTGCCTGCCCTTTCGTTTCGTCGCGGCGGTTCCGGACGTATCCCGGGCTGCCGCCAAGGGATTGAATCGTCTTCAGGGCGAAGAACAAAGGTCCGGCAGGATGCGGCGCCGCGCGTCCGTCCGCCTGCTCCTTCACTCAAGGACAGGCAGATGCCCGCAAAAAAATCCAGTGCAAGTCCAATGAACCGCTATGAAATGCATGCCGGCCGCACTACGCCCTGGCCCGGGGCCGCGGCAACGTGCTAATATCTCTTATGGAATGGACCGAAGACCTCCGTGTCGGCAACGAAACGATAGACGAGCAGCACAAAGAGCTTTTCCGCAAGATAAATGATCTCGTGCTGGCCATAAACCAGAGCGTCTGCAAGTACAAGATAAGCGACGTCATAAAATTCCTGGACGACTACATAGTCTTTCATTTCGGCGAGGAGGAACAGATGATGCTCGCGCTCTCCTATCCGGGTTATAAGGCGCACAAGGCACAGCACGAGCATTTCAAAAGGAACTTTCAAGGATTGAAGCAGGACCTCTCAAAACTCGACGGCGGGAAAAAACCCGGCTCCTATGACCTCTCGGTCCGGACAAACCAGATCGTGGTCGATTGGATCCTGGAGCATATCGCCCGGGTGGACAAAGTCCTGGGAGGGTTTTTGAAACAGTAACGGCGGGCGCGGCAACCGCGCCCCTACCACGGA
>JAJYGJ010000006.1 GCA_021790695.1 Nitrospirota bacterium
AATTGTTCTGGACGCACGTCCACCTCCATGGCGGCCCCGCTCCGGTGCGCCGCTATCTGCCCGAGCTTATCGGTCTTGTGTGGAACGGTAAGATCAACCCAGGCAAGGTATTCGACCTGACCCTGCCCCTGGAGCAGGTGGCGGAGGGCTACCGCGCCATGGACGAGCGCCGCGCGATCAAGGCGCTGCTTTACCCCCAAAAAACCCCCGGTTTTTAGGGGCCCCCCTGCTGCTGCGCCCATAATGAAAACAACAAGAAAGGAGATGCACATGGCGATCACTAATGAACATAAAGCGATTGATGATTTAAAGGCTGTAGCGCCGGAATTTGCGAAGCTCACGGAAGAGCTTCTTTTCGGAGATATCTGGAAGCGCCCCGAGCTTTCGCAGCGCGACAAAAGCCTGATTACCGTCACATGCCTGGTTGCGCTGAACCGTATCGAGCAGATAGAATTTCATCTCAGGAAGGCTTTTGAAAACGGCCTCACGAAGGAAGAGCTTGTGGCGGCGATTACGCACATCGCGTTTTACGCCGGGTGGCCTGCCTCGGTCTCGGGGTTCAGCCGCCTGAAAAAAGTAATCGAGCAGCAATAGATTTGATTAGAAAGGAGCGGATAATGCCTCACATTATTGTAAAGCTCTGGCCCGGAAGATCAGAGGAGCAGAAGGCCTGGCTGGCCGAAGAAATAGTCAAGGATGTTGTTGCAGTTTTAAAGAGCGAAGAAAAATCGGTTTCGGTGGCTATTGAAGAAATCAAGCCGGAGGACTGGCCGGAGAAGGTCTATAGACCGGATATTCTTGGCAACTCGGAGAAGCTGTACAAGAAACCGGGATATAATCCATTCGAATAGCGGATGGCCGGTTAGGTTGCGCGTTTACTGACTGGGGTTGCGGCCGCCCCTGCCGGGGCGGCCGCCTGGGTCTTGGGTTTTAATATTTGCAAACCACTTCGTCTGAACCGTGATTGAATCTGTTATAATGAAGCCATGAAATGTCAAAAATGCGGGGATACCCTGAGAGATAATGTTGTTTACAGATTCATGGACAAAAGCGTCTGTGATGATTGTTATATAGACTTGATGATTGGAGTCCCTGAAATTGATTTTTCCAGGTTGCCCTCGGAGTTTCAGCCAGCAGCTTTACAATTTAGGAAAAGTTGGAACCGAGATCGTCCCACCAGGCACCATTTTTTAAATTTTGAATGACTCAGAAATTCGCATGCGGCCATCCAAACGGCAGATGGCCGGTTAGGTTGCGCGTTTATTGACAGAATAGCGGCCACCTCGCATAGGAAGCCTAAGGAACGCTGGGACTGCGCCTCTCCGCAACCCGTCACTGAATCCTTTTGATAAACTTTGGTTAACGATTTACCTTTATGGGAGGTGGACCTTGCACCTATATCTTATTCAACACGGCGATGCCAAAAGCGAGCAGGAGGATCCCACAAGGCCCCTGTCCGACAAGGGCAGGCGGGATGCGGAAAAGGTGGCGGGCTTTCTCGTGGCCAATAGAGGGTTTGGCGTGGAGAACATTTTCCATAGCGGCAAGCTCCGGGCCCAGCAGACGGCGGAGATATTCGCCAGGCATGTGCCTTCGGCGCACGGGCTTGCCAAGGCGGACGGGCTCGCCCCACTCGACGACCCCTCCGAATGGGCAAAGAAGCTCGGCGAGGCCGGGGCGGACACAATGATCGTGGGCCACATGCCCTATCTTGGAAAGCTCGCCGCGCTCCTTCTCTGCGGGAAGCCCTACGAGCGGATCGTGGAATTCAGGATGGGTGGCATTGTCTGCCTGAAAAGGGACGAAACCGGCTGGGCCGTGGCGTGGGCGATCACGCCGGATATCCTGAAAAGCTGAACTGTCGGGGTCGAGGCGCTTGAATGAGCCTCCTTCATTATGCAACAATGGTACAAGAAAAAGAGGTAAAAATGCCAGGCACTATTACCATACGGTTGACCGAGAAACTTCGGCGAGACCTGGAAAAAGTCGCAAAAGCCGAAAAGACATCCAGAAGCGATATAATCAGGGACACCCTGGAGCGTTATGTAGCCCTGAAACGATTTCAGCAGCTCCACAAACGGGTCCTTCCCTTTGCAGAGGCCGAGGGCCTGATCACTGACGAAGACATCTTCAAAACGGTCTCTTGAGTTCTGGAGCCGCTTAAAATGAGGGCATTGCCAAATGAAATTTAATAGCCCACTGGAAATTTATAAAATCCTGCCAAAGACAAACTGCAGACGATGTGATTTCCCAACATGTATGGCCTTTTCCGCGGCCGTCTTCAAGGCGCAAAAAAGGCTTTCCGATTGTCCGCACCTGGATAAAAGCGCCATCGGCCAATTTGAAGAAGATTGGGGCGCCCAATCAAGTATGGAGCAGTTATGGGAGAAAACGATTATGGATTTAAAAGAGAAGATTGCAAAGATGGATTTTTCTTCCAGGGCGGAGATCATGGGGGCGGAAAATAGTGGTCAAAAAGGAAAAATAATAATCAAATGCCTGGGCAAGGAATTTGAAATTGACGCCGAAGGCAATCTCACTTCAGAGTGCCATACGCATGTATGGTTCGCGATACCGCTTCTTAACTATTTTTTGTTTGGCGCCGGTAAAGACCCGGCGGGCGAGTGGGTCCCTTTCAGAGAACTGAAAAACGGTGCGTCATGGAATCCGCTTTTCGAGCAAAGATGCGAAAAGCCGATGAAAAAAGTGGCGGATACCCATCCGGAACTGTTCGAGAGCCTGGTAAATATCTTCAGCGGGACGAGAGCAGATGCTAATATCCCTTCCCATGCAAAAGCCGATGTATCGGTCATCCTGTTACCCTTTCCCAAGGTCCCCATATTGGTCTGTTATTGGAGGCCCGAAGACGGGCTCGAATCCGAGCTGCATTTATTTTTCGACAGAACGGCTGAAGAGAACCTCGATATCGAACATATCTTTTCTTTGGGCACGGGACTTGCGCGCATGCTGGAAAAAATAATACTAAGACATGCTTAAGAAGCGCCCGGTGCGGCCCTCCAAACGGCGGATGGCCGGTTAGCGCGTTAATCGACGAAATTGCGGCCGCCCCTGCCGGGGCGGCCACCCAAGACACGCTCATTTAACTTTTGTGAGGACGTTTTTTCATCGTAATCTTCCCTCACGGCGCTTTCTGCTTTTGGCCTTATATGCCCTGGCCCGCATTTTCTTTACGATTCCCCCGGCGGCATTTAAAGGTACCCTGTAATAATATGAGACCTCCTGGGTGACTCTCTCGACGGAAAGCCGCCCCCTGGCGTTCAGATACCTGTTGAGGGCGTACTTCTCGGGCTTGGTCAGGTCCAGTTCCATGGCAAATTTTCCCCTCCTTGCCCCCGAAGAAACCATGTGCAAAATCGGCGGGAAACCGTTGGTTTTCCGGTTGCCCCCCTCGCTATATATCAGAAAGGAGATATGCGCCATGTTTGTAGTGGATTTGGGCTTTAGCAGGGCAAAATGGCTTCACGATAGTGAAAAAGTGGCCGTAAGGAGCTGCTTCAGGAACTAGAAATCGGGTGTGGAAGGGCAATCTTTCCGCGGAGACAGGTACCTGGTGGGGGACAGGGCCCTTCTAGAGACCGGCAGCCGGAAGCAGGGTAAATCCAGTCTCACACCTTCTGAAATCCTCAGGGACGTCTACGATTTCGACCAGTTTCTTTAAGAGGGAGATTACGGCATCTCCATCTTGTCCTCATCGGGTTATTTCCCTAAGATAAGGTTATGGGAAGGGCGCGGAAGTCATGGGCAGTCTGGATTGCCGTCCTGTTATGCATTGCGGTTCTCGGCCTGGGTGCCGGGGCATCGCTTGCCGCTCGCGCATCTGACCCGTTTTCGACCGCCGCAGATCATGCAGGGATGGCCGCCCGGTCCAAACAACTCTCCCGGATTCATTTGCACTTGCAGCACGTCCTCAACTGCCTGGAGGGCTCCACGGGGCGGGATTACAGGAAAGTGGCTGGCAATCCGTGTACAGGCGCGGGCGCCCTGCAAACCCTGCCTGCTCGTTCGGCAAACAGGGTACGTGCGCGAAAGGCCATCGCCCTGGCCCGGGTGGGCATAACGCTCCATGATTTTTTGCCGGCCCATTATCTTGCCCAGGCCATACACGCCATCCTCACCGAAAGCAGAGCAAAATAGCGCGTAAAGAGCTTAGGATCAGATTTTCCCCGGCATGAGAGAGACAAGGCAGTCGGAGATAACAACCTGATATAATAAGTCCGGGAAAGCATTGGAAGAAATGGAGAAGGTCTTTATGTCTGACAAAAAACCAACTGCCAAGGCCGCCGCGCGAGCTGGCATTTATCGCATAAAAGCCGGACCTGAGGTGGTCACAAAGCTCCGCAACCGGCGCTTTGAAGACAAGAAGAAAAAGGCTTCTGCGCGGCACTGTCGCTCGCAGGACAAAAATCCCGAAGAGGCTGGGTAGAGTTCAGTCCCGTCTTATTCTTTACTTTACTTGACCTCATACTGACGTGTATTCCTGGAAATCCGCGGTAGCTTCAGTTTTCGCCAACTCTTCAATCCCCCTCCTTATCCGCACCCATAGCTGAATGTCGCGGATAACTAAAGTACGCCCTATACACCGCATTTTTCAAACCATCATGATAAGTTTGGGCTTTATCGCCCCCGATAATGAAAAGGGTGTATATTAGCTTGTCGGGAAGACGCCGGTAACAGATTGGAGATGGCAAGGCCGCTTTCAAACCTGGCGCGGGCATCGAGGCACGAGCCCCTGATTGTTTCATCCCGATAGGGATTTGAACGTACGGTAATGAGACCTCCGCAGTGTGTGAGCCTGTGGAAGGAGAACCCTGATGCCCTCCCGATAATTGCCCTTATACCGGCCACGAGACGGAAAGGAGGTGATGGAAGGAGAAGTGGATGCATTAGCGAAAATCAGCGCGGGGTTGGACGTGCACAAAGAGATGGTAATGTGCACGGTGCTCCGGGAAGAAGAAGACGGGCAAATCAGCAAGCAAACAGTAAAATATCCGGCATACCGCAAAAAGCTTCGTGAACTGGCGCATTGGCTAAAGAGCCAGGACATAGAGATTGCGGTAATGGAAAGCACCGGCGTGTACTGGAAAACAGTATACGAGGTGCTGGAGGAAGAAGAACTGAAAGCCTTCGTGGTCAATGCGCAGCATATCAAGAAGGTGCCCGGCCGAAAGACGGATGTTTTAGACAGCGAATGGCTTGCGGAGCTTGCCAGGTGCGGGTTGTTAAAGGCCAGCTTTGTACCGCCAAAGGACCTCAGGCAGTTACGAGTGCTGACAAGATACCGCAGGAAACTGAGCGGATATCTTGCCGGCGAGAAAAACCGGCTGCACAAGGTGCTCGACGATTGCGGGTACAAAATAAGCTGTGTAGTCAGCAACATTAACGGCGTTACGGCGAAGAAAATGCTCAACTCCCTTATGGAGGGCGGGCAATCGCCCAAGGAAATAGCATTACAGGCCAGCATCAAATTGCGAAAAAAGGACCGCAATGAAATCGAGCTGGCCCTTGACGGGCACATGAGTGACCATCATCGATTCGTATTACAGCGCATACAGAAGCATATTGTATGGCTGGAGCAGCAGATACAGGAGATCGATGAGCAGGTCGGAAAGGCGCTGCAGCCGCACAAAGAAGCGTTGGAGTTGCTGCAGACAATACCTGGATTGGATGCCCTCAGTGCCGCGATGTTGCTGGCGGAGATAGGGACGGACATGAGCCGGTTTGGCAGCAAGGAGCGGCTCAGCAGTTGGGCCGGGATATGCCCCGGCAATAACGCAAGCGCAGGAAAAAAAAGAGTGGCCGAATGGTCAAGGGCAACGGATATGTAAGGCAAATCTTGTGCGAAGCGGCACACAGTGCCGCGAAGACGGAGAGCCAGTTCAAAGGATTTCATAAGGCCCTCACGGTAAGACGTGGGTACAAGAGGGCCACCATGGCAGTGGCGCACAAGATACTGGAGATTGTCTTTGTGGTATTGAACAAAAAGGAGGCGTATAAAGACCCTAAAGTAAACTACGAAGAGTTGATGGTTAAGCGGAACGCGCCCAGATGGATAGCCATGCTGAAAAAATATTACATGAAGAAAATCGCTTAGCCTTGTTGCATAAAATAGCCCCCCACGCTATCCTCGAACTTGCTCAGATTCGAGGCAAAGGAATATTTTGCCTTTCAGATAATCACCTTTTCACGGTAATCTGTTATCGCAGGACCGCCTGACCTCTTCCAGGTCCTCCGCTTTTCTCAAAAAGAAATAGAGCCCGGGCGGAAGGCCCTTCACTCTGTGAATAAATAGAAGAAGATGGACGGATACCGCTCCCAATCCGACATCAAAGGGCGCGCACCGGTCCCTTGGCATGCACTTATCGAGCATCGAAAAGAGGCCCTCTTTTGTACAGCCGGTCTTCCGGTCGAAAGCTAACGCGCTCCTCCTCTGGCGAATTAAGGACGAGGCCTTTATTGCAGTGGTATCTTCTTCGATATGTTCGCGGGTAAAAACCTCATATCTGAAATGCTTTACGGTAGTAACCGGCTTCCCGGCAGCCGAGGCGACTTCATCCATAACGGGCCAGGGCATGTGCCCCCGGCTCAGTATATTCGGCATGCCTGTAAAATTCCGGTTCTTGAACCGGTCGATTACTTTTAAAGGGATGTCTTTGGGGATTTCCGTCTTGGCATTCTCGTGAACAAAAAAGATCGGGCCTGGGCGCTCGGGTTCGGATTCAGGCCAGCGGGTCTTGTCGAATCCCAGGAGGACCGATATCCGCTCATCGGAGGCTGCATTGAGATACGCCAGTTTCCAGCCCATAAGGTTCGCTGAAAAGCTCATGCAGGCCGCCGCGTGCCCTATATCCTGCTGGCAATACCGGAAAGCCCGTTCCCCGTATTTCCAGGCCTCTCTCCAGCAGATGCTGGTAACAATATCTGGGAATGAGATCTCGCTCGGTCGCTCCGATGACAAAGAACCGGATACTCAGAGAGTCCGCGGCCCTCTTCGCGGCTGAGAGGGCCGCTATCGTATAACGGTCAATCTTCCCTGATAAGATCGAATAATATATTGCTCATGGATCATCCTGGCGGTTTCGTATATTCCTCTCGTTGCCGGTTGCCACAAGGTCCGCGTATACAAGAATCGGATGCACCAGATGCCTTCATAATACGATGGAAACCGCCGCAAACGCCGGCAAGAGGCAAAAGACATGGGAACGTTGAAACCGGACCTTACCTCCCGGGCTCAAGTTTCGTCCCTTAACAGGACATACGTCATGCTTTAGCCGTCCGGGCAGGTCTCTAATCCGCCGTCAAACGGAGAGGAGTTTGGAGAGCCAACGCCAATCAGATCCCCTTCGAGTTCCCGCCGCCGGGAAGATCAATTGTCAGCAGGAGCTCTTGCACTTGCAGGTGAGGGACGACTTTCTGTTCACTTTTTTGATCTTCATGCGCGCTCTCCCTTCCTGGAAATATAAATAAACCGATGATTTCAAAGTATACCATACAAATGGCATTTGAAAAGGTCTTTGCCCAGCGGATTTCCGAGGGTCTCCGCTCTGAACCTGCACCCCCCTCTGCATGTCTCGATCATGTCGCAGTCACAGCTCAGGTCTGAAAGCCTCACCGGCTTCAGGCGGCCCCGGCAGGAGAGCAGCCCGTCTTCGATCCGGCCAAGGATTCTGTCAGCATAGAACGAGCACTTGGCCACGCGTCCGTCCGCGAGCACGGAGACAAGGTGCAGGCCACAGCCGAAACCTTTCTCGCTTCCGTGCGGCCCTTCACCGAATCCATATTTCAGATATTTTCCGGCGACCTCCGGACCGGGCTGCAAGTCCCTGTTCTTTTTGAGGGTCCCTGCCGCGCAGGGCACATCCACTGTCCAGTCCCTGATGCCGAGATCCTTGAAAACCCTTTCCATTTCATCGAACTCCCCGAGATTGAGCGAATGCACCATCGTCGCCACGGAGACATCAAAGCCGCGGTCACGGGCCAGCCTGAGCGCTCCCATCGCCCTCCTGAATGCTCCCGCCCCGCGCAGGGCGTCATGGCCTTTTTCCATTCCGTCCATGCTGATCTGGATCTCGTCCACATTCAGCCCATGGAGGACTTCTTTCGTGAGTAGCGACCCGTTTGTGAAAAGGACTTTGCGCACCCGGAAATCCGGCAGGAAGCTGTTTATCCTCCCAAAGCCCGGGTGAAGCAGGGGCTCTCCTCCGCTGATAAGGACCCGGAGACCCTGCAGCGCCTCGAACTCCGCCAGGACGGAGCGGACCTGCCCGGCGGACAGCTCATGAGATCCGCCTCCTCCGATATAACAGTGGCGGCATTTCAGATTGCACCGATCAGTGACCTGGAGTTCCAGGTACCTGAGAGAAGGGGCCGGCGCTTTCATGACCGGAGGATGCGCGCAGTGGGATTTTCGCGTATCGAGGATGTGCTCTTGCAAACAGTATTCAATAAATTCGTTTCTCTCATGCGGGGCCCCCTGGGGCGACGCGCATTGTTCAAGGAAGGCGAAAGATTCGTCATCCAGCTCATAAAGATCGTCCCGCCCCGTGTGATAAACACCCGGTTCCTCGATCCACCTGAGGACCGCCTTTTCATGAAGGAAAAACCTCTCCGTCCTTTTGGCTTCCATTCTGATAGTATAATAAAAACAGCGGCCATGAATAATGAACACAGGGAAAATGTGTGCGCGCGCTTCTGTTCTTATTACAAACCGGACAAATCCATGGAACCGGCATGTCTTGGGTTCCTGGTCGTTCAGGACCTTGCGGGAAAGGACAGCCTGATAAAAATTCCAACGCCCGGAACGGGTCAACCCGACGCTGCCGCGGACTGCGATCTGTGTGAATACTGCGGCTACCGGGCCGGAGACTGCGACTTTGCCGCGGGGACTGAGGGAGCGCCGCCCTGCGGAGGGCTAATCGTTGTCAGGCTGCTTCTCCAAAAAGGGAGCATTACAGCGGCCGAAGTCCTGGACTCGGCGCGCAATCTGCGTCATGCGGCAGACCCATGACCAGCCCGCGGTTTATCCAGTTCTTCCCTACCCTGAGGTGCAACAGGCGCTGTGGATTCTGCTTCAACAAAGGCATTTCCCGCATGCCGGATACACCCTTGCCCGCCCTTGAAAAACTGGTGAAGGACCTTGCCGGAAACGGAATCGGTGAGATCGATATCCTTGGCGGCGAGCCCACGCTCTATCCCGGCCTCGCGCGCCTGATCGGGGCCGCGGCGGCAAATGCAGCCCATGTCTTTCTGAGCTCAAACGGTTCTGATCCGGCCGCGCTCGACCGCCTGATCGGCAGATTCAGCGGTGCGCTAACAGTGGGAATCTCCCTCAACGGTGAGGAGGAACCTCCGCCAGGTCTCGATGAATTCATCCTCAGGCGCAGGCCCCTCCTGAAGTCGGTATGCAGGCGCGGGAAAGCGCTTTCGCGCCACATGGAGCGCTATCTCGATTCCGGGCTTCAGTTCTTCCTGCTGTTCATGGATGCGCTTTCACCCGGCGATCTCAAAGAGTGCATGGCCTTTAATGAATATATGGGGGTCCTTGATTGTTTGCGGCGGGATCACCCGCGGGCGGAAGGGGTGTATTGTTCGGGCTTCATCCCGCGTGAAGACGAGCCGGTTTCGGCAATGAGGTGCCCCGCGGGAAACACGAAGCTCTCGGTCCTCCCGGACGGATCGGTCTATCCGTGCTATCTCCTGTTCGGGCGGCAGGAGTTCCGGCTGGGAAACATCTTTGAGGACGCGTTTTGTTCAATATGGGAAAAACCCGCACTGGATTTTTTCAGGGAATTCCGGGGAAATAATTGTCCCCGGAGTGGATGTGCCTTTTTCAGCAAATGCCGCGGAGGATGCCCGGCTGTGAGCCTTTCGGTCACGGGTCGCCTCGATGCCCCGGACCCCAGGTGCTCATGGCGGCTCCCCCATCTTGTTACCGCACAATCCGCCCGTTGTTGATCGTTAATTAAGCATCCCGGGCCCGGCAAGGAATTATCTCTCTTAACGGGCAGGTGGATTTACGGTTATATCTTTTCCGAGCGGAGCCTGAGGGAGTTGCTTATGACCGAGACCGAGCTGAAGCTCATCGCGGCCGCGGCTATTACGGGGCTCAAAAGTATACCCGCGAAGGGATATAGCACGCCGGCCGCGACGGGTACGCCTATGGAGTTGTAGACGAAAGCGAAAAAGAGGTTCTGCCTGATATTTCGCATCGTGGCCCGGCTCAGGCGGATGGCGCGCACTATGCCGTTCAGGTCGCCTTTTACAAGGGTCACGCCCGCGCTCTCCATTGCCACATCGGTCCCCGTGCCCATGGCGATGCCGACATGCGCCCGGGCCAGCGCGGGGGCGTCATTGATGCCGTCTCCCGCCATGGCCACCATCCGGCCCTCGTCCTGAAGACGTTTTACCACCTCAGCCTTCTGATCGGGCAGGACGTCGGAGATGACCTCGTCTATGGCCAGCTTAGAGGCGACCGCCTGGGCTGTGGTGCGGTTGTCACCGGTCAGCATCACCACGCGTATGCCTTCCTTATGGAGTTCGTCTATTGCCTCTTTTGTTGTTTCCTTTACGGGATCGGAGACTCCTATAAGCCCGGCGGGTCTGCCGTCGATGGAGAGGAACATCGCGGTCCCGCCGCTCATGCGCATCTCCTCCGCCCTGGCCAGCAAAGCCCCTCCGAAATCCATCCCCGAGTCCGTCATCATCGCCGGATTTCCAAGCATCACGTCGCGCCCGCCGACCAGGCCGGCGACTCCCTTGCCGGCTATCGAGTTGAAGGAAGCGGCAGCCCCGGCCGCGATGCCTTTTTCAGCCGCGCCGCTTACGATTGCCGCCGCAAGCGGGTGCTCGCTGCCTTTCTCTATCGTGGAGGCATGGTAGAGGACCGTCTTTTCGTCGAAGCCCGGCGCAAGGACGACTTCCGTGAGTTTCGGCTTTCCGACCGTGAGCGTTCCGGTCTTGTCCACGACCAGGGTGTCCACCTTTTTCATGACCTCTATCGCCTCGGCATTCTTGAAGAGCACGCCGCCTGTCGCCCCCTTGCCCGTGGCCACCATTATGGACATGGGGGTTGCGAGTCCCAGTGCGCAGGGGCAGGCGATGATAAGCACGGCGACGGCATTTATCAGGGCCAGGGCCATCCGCGGCTGCGGGCCGAACAACGCCCAGCCGATGAAGGTGAGGACGGAGATCCCCACAACCGCCTGGACGAAATACGCGGCCACGATATCCACAAGCTTTTGCACGGGGGCGCGGCTCCGCTGGGCGTCGGCCACCATCCGGACTATCTGGGATAGGAGGGTCTCGGCCCCTACCTTTTCGGCCCGCATAAGGAGCGTGCCCGAACCGTTTATGGTGGCCCCGATCACCCGGTCGCCTTTTTTCTTTTCCACCGGTATGGGCTCGCCCGTTATCATGGACTCGTCCATGGAGCTTGCCCCTTCTTCAACGACGCCGTCCACGGGGACTTTTTCGCCTGGCCGGACCCGCAGCAGGTCTCCCGGCCTTACCAGGTCCAGGGTCACATCCTCCTCGGTCCCGTCCGGCAGGACCCTGCGCGCAGTTTTGGGCGCGAGCCCAAGGAGTCGCCTGATCGCCGCGCCCGTCTTGGACCTGGCCCTGAGCTCAAGTACCTGTCCCAGCAGGACAAGCGTGGTTATGAACGCGGCGGCCTCGAAGTATGTGTTCACTTCGCCGCCCGCCGTGCGGAAGGAGAGCGGAAAGATGCCCGGAAAGAGCACCGCGACCACGCTGTAAGAATAGGACACGGATATGCCGAGGCCGATCAAGGTGAACATGTTGGGGCTTCTGTTTATTACCGATTGCCAGCCCCGTACGAAAAACGGCCATCCGCCCCAGAGCACGACGGGTGTAGCGAAAGCAAGCTCAATCCATTCCAGCACCGGGGAATGCAATCCCCTCGTGAAGGGCAGGTACGCCCGCATGGCTATTATCACCAGCGGCACTGTTAGGACCACGCTCAGCCAGAAACGCCGCGACATGGAGCGAAGCTCCGGGTTTTCCTCCTCCGCCGGCGTGGCCGCGCGCGGTTCCAGGGCCATGCCGCAAATTGGACAACTGCCCGGCATGTCCCTGACGATCTCGGGGTGCATGGGGCACGTCCATTCCGTTTTGGCAACCGGGGAAGGCGTTTCGGGCTCCAGGGCCATGCCGCATTTGGGGCAGGAGCCAGGCTTTCGCTCTCTTACCTCCGGGTGCATCGGGCAGGTATAAGTGGCGGGGTCTCCGGTCTTCCTTCCGGTTTCAGCTTCCACGATTATTGCCGGACTCCTTTCTTCGGAGCGAATGTTTTCAGTTGAAACATTACAAAAGACCCTTGTGCCTTAATTTTTGACCCTTATTTGAGGAATGTCAAGGGAATCGGCGGTCTCTCTATTTGTCCTGGAGGGAATCGCGGACCGCCCGGGCAATGCGTTTTTTGAATATCGGATCCGCAAGGGAAGCCAGGCAAGCCGCACAATGGCTCGGCGCGGGCCGGTCGTCCCGGCTGCGCCGCCTTTTGAGACCGCGATAAAGCCCATACGCGGCTTCCCCGGTCGCGCCCGCAAGGCCGGTTCGAAAGCCGAAAAACTGTTAAAGGCTATTTCTTCCCCAGGATGGCGTCCTTGGCGGCCTTCGCCACCCGGAATTTCACGGCCTTTTTTGCCGGTATCTTTATCGATGCGCCGGTCTGGGGGTTCCTGCCCATGCGGGCCTTGCGCTTCACGAGCGCGATCTTCCCGATGCCGGGCAGCGTAAAGGAGTTCTTGGCCTCCTTGTACGCGAGCGCCGCGATTTCGTTAAGGACCGCAACCGCCTCGGACTTCTTGATCTCAACCTGCTTTGCCAGATGCTCCGCAATCTGAGACTTGGTCATCGCCTTGGCCATTAACCTTCCTCCTTTTGGACCCTTTATTTTAAAAACTTCAATAGTATAAAGGATTTTCTTGAAAAAGGGGCTCCCGCGCCCGCTCCAGGTGCTAGAATTTAAAAAATTGTCTTGCCGGCGGATGCCATGGATGAAAAAAGAAGAAACCTGGTCCACAAGGGCTTCGAAATAGGCATATTGCTTAAGTTCATTGACGGCATTTTTGAGGTGACAGGCGGGATGGCGCTGGTTTGGCTGAGCCCGCAAACGCTCAAAGGGTTTGTCCGGGCCATAACCCGGCACGAATTAAGTGAGGACCCGAGGGATTTGGTGGCAAATTTTCTGGTCAGGTCGGCGGGGCACTTTTCCGTAAGCGCAAAGGTGTTCGTGTCTGTTTACCTGCTCTCCCACGGGATTATCAAAATAGCCCTGGTCCTGTCGCTCTGGAGGCGGAAACTCTGGTCCTATCCGGCCGCTATTGTCTTTTTCATTCTTTTCATAATCTATCAGGTGTACAGGTATACCTATCACCATTCGGCATGGCTGGTGCTCCTTTCCATATTGGATGTGATTGTGGTAATGCTTACGTGGATGGAATACGGAAATCTCAGACGGCAAGCGCATTATGAAGGCGGGATTGGAGGCCAGAAAGGATAGTCTGATCGGGAAGACCGCGAAAACCGAAGAAGGATTCCGCCCGTTTTTATACTTAATACAAAAAATCCGGGCCGAATGACAACAGTTAATGGGGGTAATATATCTAATGGGGGTAATATATCCGCAAAAACCCGTCATTTAATTTTTCATTTTTAGCCAAGGGGGCACGGCGAGATAAAAACGGCCCGAAAGGGACTCCGCATAGGGCTCGTATCTCGCGCGCAGTTCCTTGAGCCTCTTGTCCAGCACGTCAACTTCGGGCAGTTTCAGACCTTTTTTTGACAGCATGTCCCGGAGATATGCCAGGCCGGCCCGCGGCAGGCGCTCCGCCCCGGGTTTGCGCGGCATGCAGTCAAAGAGGTCCGAGAGGTCGAGGATTGTATGCTCAGCCATCGCAAAGGTCAGTTCCGCCTGGCACTTGCAGGTCCCTTCGATGCCCGACATTAAAAAGGCGCAGGTATCCAGTATCGCCGTAAGCGCCGTAAGCCACGACTGGTATTCGTGCTGGGAACGGAAATAGGCCAGCACCGGATAGTACAGGTGGCTTTCATGGACCTCGGCCGACCAGCTTTCCCAGTTATAAAGGAGCTGATGGAGGACGTCCAGGTCGCCTCCAACGATATGGCGGTCAAGTATCCCCTCGGCCGTGGGGGGAGAGCCCACATGGGCGTCCAGGACGGAGATGGGTGTTTCCCGCCTGTAGAAGTACTGGTTCAGCGCGGGCAGATAGCTGATGAGGATCGCCAGAAAACCAAACCCCGTCCCCGCCTCAAGCACGGTGAGCGCTTTGGAGACCGGGGCTGATGGGACTACGTCTCCCAGGCCGAGGGTGAAGAATGTTGTCCCGCTGTAATAAATATATCCGGCGGCGCCGCCCTTTCCCCCCTTGAGGACATGTCCGAAACCCAGATAAAGGAGCCCGAAGCCGGTTATCAGGGTTATGGCCCAGAGGCTCAGGAGGACAAAAATTGAAAGCGGCCCGTATAGGCTCAAAAGGGACTCTTTCCCCTTGCCGGTAAAGAGGGAGCAGACCGTGCGTGTCCAGGCCTTCCAGGTGGTCCTGTAAAAAAGACGTGTAAGGCGGAGCCTTCTTGAAACGCGGCGCGGCAGCACGACCGTCTCGAAGGCCTCCTCAAGGATGAAGAGTATGAGCGCAACCCCGAATACCGCGGAAAGGGCGTGCATGGGAAAATGCTAGCAGGTTTCCCCCTGGATGTCAGGGGGGCGGGATGTGATATAATTCACTTAATCCATCTGAAAGGACCCTTTATGCAGCTTTTTCTTGCTCTGGCTTTGATAATGGCCGTCCTCCTTGTGATCTTTGCCGTCCAGAATTCCGCGGTCATAACGATCACATTTCTTTCCTTTACCACCCGGGGTTCGCTGCCCCTGATACTGATCCTTGTCTTTATCGGCGGCTTTCTGGCCGGAATATTCTTTTTCCTGCCGGCCTTTTTCAGGAAAAGCTCCGCCCTGCGGCAGGAAAGGCGAAAAGCGAGGGAGCTTGAAGCAAAACAGCAGCCGCCCCCTCCCGGCTAAAAAAATGGCGGAACAAAAAGGGCCTGCGTTTTCTTTCTCCGGCCCGCGTTCTTTCATCCGAATGTTTACCGCTTTCATCTTGGCGGGGGGATGCTTTTATAAAAAGGAAAGGGGCTTTTTGCCCCTTTCCTTTTTGGCTTCGGATTTCGCCTAAGGCGTGAATGTCTTCATCTGGATATTTACGGTGTCGTCGCCATTGGTAAGGTTTGCCACTCTGGGCCTGCCGATGGCAAACGAGTTGCTGTTCCACGCCCAGGCCTCTATGCCGTAAAACGCTTTTGGCACTCCCCCGGGCAAGTCCCCGATGACGTAGGAGCTGTTGTTCTGAATCGGCGCGGGGCTGACCGCGTTTACTATCGTCCCCCCGTAAGTGGCTATTACATAGCCGCTGTTGAACGGCCCCGCATTCCCGGCCATGGAAAACGTCCCCGAGACCTGATGGGCCACAGCGGGGGCCGTTATGGCAAGTGTGCCGAAATCCAGACTGGCCGCGTCCGTCCCGTTCACTATGACGGCCGCGCTCCTGTCGTAGAGTTCCGCGGTGGCGTATGCCTTGTACACACCTGTGCCTTCAACGGGCGTGGCCTGGCTGAAACTGACCGGGGCGTTCCCGTTGTAGCTGCCCACCCACATCGGGCTGTTGGAGAGGGCGAAATCGGCGAACTGCCCGGCAAGGGGATCGAAGTGCCTGTATCGTATCTCGTAAGGCACGTCTGAAGCTGAAGGCGTTTGATAAAACTGGACCCAGGCGCCCGTGGGCTTCACCTGGCCGCTTGCATTGTAATCGGTCCCGGCCACCGTGGTAACGGCGCCGATATTGGTGGGGCTCGATGTGGGGGTCGTCCCTTTTATGACCGGCACGTTCCTTATTATCATGGTCTCCGTGTCCAGGCCCCTGATGACGACGTCATAAGTGCCGGGAGCAAGCGGGTAGAGAGTGAAGTCCCCGTTTTTATCCACCCCCGTCCAGCGGCGCACCACGTGGTAAGTGCCGTCTGAATTGAGCTGCTCGGCCTTTATCACGAAATGGTCGTTCGCGTCCAGGGCCGCGCCGTTTGTTATAGAGCCTGTGACGGCCCCGGCACTGTCCAGGTCGAAGTAGGTAAGCCTGGGTTTGAGCATGTATTCCGTGGTCCCGGCGCCGAATGCGGTTATCTGCACCACGTCATGGAGGGCGTCAAAGTCCACCCCCAGGTCCAGGGTGCCGCCCGCGGCCATGGTGAAGGTCCCGATGAGTTTTATGCCGCTTGCGGGGGCTACTATTCGCAGGGGATAGAACGCGCCCGTCTGGTCCACGACTTCGTTGTTGTATTTAAGGCCCAACGCTTGCGCGGATGCGGTCAGCGCGTCTTCCGTGGGCGCGACAAAAAACCTTATCTGCTGGTAGCTGCCCGCGGGCAGGCTGAATGCGGACCACACCTTCTCAAGCTGGCCGTTTTCAAGCTGCGTAAGGTCTATGGTCACGGGCGACGAGAGCGGGAACTTCTGCCAGCCCGCCGTGTTGGTCGCGTCCGCATCGGCGCTCGCGTGCACCCATACCGAGGTAAGAGTTATATAAACATGGTCGAAATTGCCCGGCGCGTCGGTCACTGAAATGCTGGCCGTCCCGACGGAGCTCCCTGACGAGGTTGAACCGCCTCCGCCTCCGCAGGCGGAGACAAGAAATAAAAAAAACGCCGCCAAGACCGCCGCAAAAAGCCTGTGCCCCATTTTACGGTCCATTCCAAGGCCCATTGTAGATCTCCTCTCTCCATTTTAAAGATATGCCCTCGCCCTCATTTGGATGCCATGGACTTTACCTGTTGCAGGTTGGGCAGGAGTACTCCGCTTCGGGCTCCCTTCCCAAAGACATCTCCCAAAAACAATATTAGCTCAATTCACGCGTTCGGATAAGCGACGGGCATCACAATTTTTCCGGCTCTTCGGAGCGTGGGCGGGCGACATTACGCAGCAGCCGCCCCGCTACCCCGCTCCTCCCGCCGCATACCCGCGAAAAAACCGCGCGTAGAGGACCAGGTAGGCCGCCTGCAGGGCGGCCGCCGCGAAGAACGGCGCTTTCAACATCCCGGCGTGCAGCATTAACCCTGCAATCAATGGCCCCACTGCGCGCGGAATCTGGACAGACACGTTCTGCAGGCTTGTCGCAAGTCCCCGCCGGTCGCGCGTTAATCCCACGACGAGCGCCTGGCGCACGCCCGCGGTCCCCTGGTTGAACCCGGACCGAAGCGCAAACAAAGCCGCAGCGGCGCCAAACACCGGCATGAGCGGGACCGCTATCAGCAGCATGAGCCCCGCGCCGCGCAGGACAATCACCGGACGGATCAACCCGTGCCGCCGGGCCAGCCGCGCAACGACGGCCGAACCGAGTGCGCCAAGCGCGAAGCTCGCGGCGAGCGCCGGCCCGATAGAGCCGGGGCCGTGCCTGAACCGGAGCGCGAACCAGTAAGCGATGAGCGGAGCGATCATGCCGATGCTCAGCCCGTTAAGGCTGTTGGCGATGACCAGGCGTCCCAGCATGCGATTTTCGGTCCTGCGATGGACTGGTTCATCCGGCCGCCCGGCTGATTTCGCGGGGGGTGGTTCGCGCAGGCCGGCGACAAGCACGAAGGCCGATACCGAACCGGCCAGGGAAAGCAGGAACAGCGACCGATAGGCAAACACCATGCCCAGGGGACCGGTAAGGAAATGCACGCCGCCCGCAAGCAGCGCCCCAAGCGCCATGCCAAGGAAACCGATGGCGGCGTTGGCGCTGAAGACCGCGCCGCGTCTTTGTGCAGGGAGCGCCTGGGCGAGCCACGCCTGCTCGAGGGGAGCGAAGGGCCCGGCGCTGCCGTTGCCGCCCCGGCCGAAACCGCCTACGATGGCGGCCAGCACGAGCGCCGGAGGCCAGGCAGTGACCAAGGCGAGCAATGCGGCCCCGGCCTGCATTGCCTCATATATAAGCAGAAAACGCCTCCGGCCCCGGCGGTCGCTCAGGGGGCCGACAATCAGCGTGAGCACGGCGCCCGCCAGCAGCGCCGCCGAAAGCGTTGCGCCGATGCCGGGGGCCGACCACCCGAGGGCATACAGGTAGAGCGTGAATGCCGCAAACAGCGCGCCCTGGCCCATGCCGCGCGCTGCGCGCGCGGCCATCAGCCGGCGGACGGCAAGGGGCAATAAATCAGTATGCGGCAAGGGTGCGGTGCCGGCCGGGCAATTTCATTTTAAGCGGTTCCGGAATTCCCTGGGCGTTATGATCTGAATGTATCACGAAAGAGAAGGCGCGTTCAAGTTCCTTCGGGGACGCGTTCGGACGTTATCTTCCATTTCCCTTCCAGCACGCGAAATTTGTCTGAAAATTCCCCGATTGAGCATCCGAAGGGGGAACCTTCGCTTGACGTCATGAAGATGGCCCGCGGGGAACTGAGGCCTGCGCTTGCCCAGGCGACAGCTTGCCGCCAATAAGCAGTACCTGCAATCGGTGATCCGCGAGGCTGAAGACGCCACCCGGGAACTGCAATCCACCAATAAAGAGCTACAGTCCTCGAACGAGGAACTGCAAAGCATGAATGAGGAGCTGCAGACCTCGCAGGAAGGGCTGCAATCGGTCAACGAGGAGCTTGCCGTCAACAGCGAGCTTCAAAGGAAGATGGATGAACTCTCCAAATCCAACAGCGATATGAACAACCTGCTTGCAGGCACGGAGATAGCCGCCATCTTCCTGGACAACAAGCTCCGCATCAAGCGGTTCACCCCGCTGGCGACCGACATGGTGAAGCTCATCCCTTCCGATATCGGCAGCCCCCTGGAACAGTTCGCCGCCAATCTGGCCGATGAAAATCTTGTCGGGGACGTAAAGCAGGTAATGAATACCCTCCGGTACAGGGACAGGGAGGTGCGAACCGAACAGGGCCAGTGGCGCCTGATAAGGATCCATCCGTACCGCACCGAGGAAAACGTGATAGACGGCGCGGTGATTACCTTTACAGACATTACAAGGACAAAACAGGTCCGGCAATCGTCCGAGGACGCCCGCCTGTTCGCGGAAAGCATTGTCGATACGGTGCGCGAACCCCTCCTGGTCCTGGATGCCGGCCTAAGGGTGATAACCGCAAACAGGTCTTTTTACACCGCATTCAGGGTGTCCAGGGCGGAGACTGAAAACAGGCGTTTCTTCGAGCTTGGGCAGCGGCAGTGGGACATCCCCGGACTTAAAAAACTCCTTGCCGGCGTCCTTGCCAGGAACAAGGCCTTCAGCGACTTCGAGGTTGAAAATGATTTCCCCCCGATCGGGAAAAGAACAATGCTCCTTACCGCCCGCGGGATCGAGCAGCAGGGTGAAAAGAAGCGGATGATACTTCTTGCGATAGATGACATTACGGTGCGCAGGCAGGCGGAAAACGCCATGAAGCGGCTCAATGAGACGCCGGAGCAGCACGTGGCCGACGGACATCGGAGATGGAAGACTCTCTTAAAGAGAAGGAGACCCTTAATCTTTATTACCGGATACGATATAGATGAATTCAAGACAGGGGACCTTGCCGGGTTAATCGCATTCCTCAGTAAACCGATTGATTTCGACCTTCTGAAGGACACCCTGGAGTCCTTAGCAAAAAAACATCCCCGCCATAAATGACAGGCTGCCGCCGGCGGGTCGGATTTTCGGGGCTGGTATCTGTCTGTCCTTGCGTCCGGGCGTCCCTGCGCCCGGGGGGGATTTTCCCTTGATGACGCGGTATGCCTTGAGTTTGAGCCTCTTGCAGCCGGGGGAAAAAGCGATTTTGAGATAGGTTCTACGGTAATATAAATGAAGGGGTGAATGACTTGTTCAGGCGGCAGGTTTTCTATAACGCGCTATTGATCCTGCTGGTGCTTGCAGTGGGCACGGCCGGTTACGGCCTTATAGAGGGATGGGGCTTTCTGGATTCCCTTTACATGACCGTCATCACCATCACCACCGTGGGCTACAAGGAAGTCCACCCACTGAACGGGCCCGGCAGGATATTCACCATGGTCCTTATTTTTTTCGGTCTCGGCATCATCTTGTATATACTGAATACCGGGGCAAGGATAATCATCGAGGGCGAATTTGCCAGGGTCCTGGGGAGGAGAAAATTGGAAAAGAGGATAAGGAAACTGAAGGGCCATTACATAATATGCGGCTACGGCCGGATGGGCAGGATAATCTCGAAGGAATTTCAGGCAAGCGGGACCGGGTTTGTCGTGATAGAGAAGGAGCCGCCACCGGCCGAGCTGGGCGGGGTGCTCTTCATCCAGGGTGACGCGACCAGGGACGAGACCCTCCGGGAGGCCGGGATAGAATATGCGGCGGGCCTCGTGAGCGTCCTGCCCACGGACGCGGAAAACCTCTACGTTGTGCTTACGGCGAAGGGCCTGAACCCGCAGCTCGTGGTGGTTGCAAGGGCGGGGGAGGACGGCTCGGAGCAGAAACTCCTCCGGGCCGGCGCCGACAAGGTCGTCTCTCCCTACTATATCGGGGGGCTCAGGATCGCCCATACAATTTTGCGGCCTGCGGTCGTGGACTTCATCGAATTCGCCACGAAAACCGGCAACCTGGCGCTGCAGATGGAGGAGGTCGTCATTGCCCCGGACTCCGGACTGGTCGGAAGGACCCTGGACGAGTGCGGACTGGGCAGGGACCTGGGGGTAATAATCGTAGGCATGAAGGGCAGCCGCAACGAAATGGAGTTCAACCCCACTTCGCAGTCCGTGCTGAGGGCGGGCAACGTGCTCATAGCCCTTGGCGAGTCTTCCAAGCTCAAGAAGCTTGAGGAGATGGCCGGGGGCGGAGGCTTATAGATTATTTCGGTAGTGTCTCAGTTTGCTTTGCCAAGCTACGGCGGCAAACGTCCCGCCCCCCCCTCCCATGAATGGGGTATATCCGCTTGTTCCCGGAGCCCATTTACCTGCCTGCCCCTTGAAGAAGGGAGCAAGGACGGATGCGCAGCGTCGCATCCTGCCAGCCCTTTTGCGCTTCGCCCTGAAGACAATTCAACAGGTCCTCTGGGATACGGCCGGAACCGCCAAAGGGGTCCCCAAAAAGCCTGCAGGCTTTTTGGGGCAGGGGCGACCGGCATGAAAGGGGCGGGCAGATACCAACGCCCGGAATAAATATCTGCCCGTGGATTAACCGAACTGAGACACTACCATTATTTCAGGGCGATGGCCTTTTCGGGGCACATCTCCTGGCAGCAGAAGCAGGCGATGCACACTTCGGCATTGACCTCGGGGGGAAGATCGCCGGTTATTGACAGCGCCGACACCGGACAATGATTGA
>JAJYGJ010000216.1:0-1595 GCA_021790695.1 Nitrospirota bacterium
TCCTCAACGCAGCTCTGCCGCGCCTCCGGGCGGTTTCCCCTTTCTTCCTTGTCTGCCACGATTTCCTCTCTCTTTCGCTCGGAATCGATTTTTGAGACAGGTTCTAATAATATACCCTTTCATGCTAAATTATTAACAGCCCGGCATGAGCATGAAAGTGAATCCTCACCTTTCCGCATCGACCCCATTGAGAGGCGCGGCGCCTTCAGGCGCATTGCCGGTGAACCGGCGCCGTCTCCGGCTGGGCCTCGCCATCCTGCTGGCGGCGATGACGGGCTTCAGGTACTATTACATCCTGCACGGACACCTGAATCTTGACCCGGACGAGGCCCATTACTGGGAATGGTCAAGACACCTTGCCATGGGCTATTACTCGAAAGGCCCGGTCATCGCCTGGCTGATCAGGGCGGGCACCGCCCTTTTCGGCAACACCGAACTGGGCGTGCGGTTTTTTGCCCCCGTGCTCTATCTTCTTGGAAGCATCCTTCTCTACAGGCTCGGCAAAGAGCTTTTCGACGAGAAGACCGGCATTTTCACCGCCGCGCTCTTCCAGGTGGTGCCGCTTTTTTCGGCCTTCGGCGTAATCATGACGATAGACGCCCCGGCCGTCTTTCTATGGATACTATCGCTCTATCTCTTCCATAAGGCCATGAGGGACAAAAAGACCGTCTCCTGGACAGTCCTCGGGCTGGCCGTGGGGATAGGCATGCTCACAAAACTCACGATGTCATTTTTCATCCTGTCGGCCTTCCTTTACATGGTCTCGTCGGAAGAGGGGAGGCGCGAGTTTTCCTCCGTCCGCCCTTATATTGGTTTTCTTGCCTGTCTCGTGTTCCTTGTCCCTCTTTTTTACTGGAACTCCCGCCACAACTGGGTGAATTTCAGGCACGAGGAGGGCCACCTGAACTGGGCGGCGGGCATCGCGGTGTCTCCCGGCAGCTTCTTCCAGTTCCTGGGCTCGCAACTGGGTGTTGTCACCCCGGTGCTCTTCGCGCTCATCCTCTACGCCCTCGTAAGGACGAAAAACGATAAGGCCGGCCGGTTCTGCTTCTGGTTCGCGGCCCCCACGCTGGTTTTTTTCTTCCTTAAAAGCATCTTCCTGGGAAAGGTCCAGGCGAACTGGGCCATGTGCGCCTATATAACCGGCCTCATCGCCGCGACCCCGCTTCTGCTGCGGGGATTTGGGCCCGGCGCAAGGCCCGGCGCCAGGTTTTTCATGTCGCTGGCCCCGGCCATCGCCGTCCTCGTCACCGCGGTCTCCTATTATCCTTCCATCATAGGGCTCCCGCCCAGGCTCGATCCGTCGGCGAGGCTCAGGGGATGGAGGCAACTGGCCTCCGCCGTCGAGGAAAACGCCCCGCCTTCTCCTTATTTCGTCTTCTCGGATTATTACGGGGCCAGTTCCGAGCTTGCCTTCTATCTTAAGGGCAACCCCGCCACCTACTGCGCCAACACCGGCGAGCGCATGAACCAGTACGACCTCTGGCCTGGTTTCGAGGGTTTCAAACGCCGGAACGCCGTTTTTGTTACAATAGGCAGTGCGAACATGCCCCGTGCGGTCGCGGCCGCGTTCGGAAGTTGCCGGAAAAAGGTTC
>JAJYGJ010000216.1:1605-4661 GCA_021790695.1 Nitrospirota bacterium
GAGACGCGTTTGAAAGTTACAGTAAAAAACCCCTCATCGAGACGGAGAGAGGCAAAAGGCTTTCCGTCTTCACCATATTCACCTGCTACGGGTTCAGGGGCATGAAGGAAAAACCGATAAAGACTTTTTAAATGGACAGTGTCCCGGCGCCGATGAAAAAGGAACTCTCCGTCATAATCCCCGTCTATAACGAGCGGGAAAATATCCGGCCCCTCCATGCGGCCATGAAACCCGTGCTGGAAGGGATGGCGGTGGAATATGAGATAATCTTCGTGGACGACGGCAGCACGGACGGCACGACGGCGGAAATCGAGGGGCTCGCCTCCGATGCGAACGTGAGGGTGATCGAGTTTCGGCGCAATTTCGGGCAGACCGCGGCCTTCGCCGCCGGTTTCGATTACGCGGAGGGCGAAGTGATCATCACGATGGACGGGGACTTGCAAAACGACCCCGTCGATATACCGAGACTCTTCGATATGGTCAGAAACGGAAAGTACGACCTCGTAAGCGGCTGGCGGAAAAACAGGCAGGACACCTTCCTGAACAGGAAACTGCCCTCGGTGATCGCCAACTGGCTCATAAGCGCGGTGACGGGGGTAAAACTCCACGATTACGGCTGCTCTCTGAAGGCCTACAGGCGGGACGTCGTGAAGAACCTGAGACTCTACGGCGAGATGCACCGCTTCATACCGGCGGTGGCGAACTGGTACGGGGTGAACGTGGCCGAGGTGGAAACCACCCATCATCCGAGGGTCTGGGGGAAATCGAAGGTCGGCATATCGAGAACGGTAAGGGTCTTCCTGGACCTGATAACGGTAAAATTCCTCCAGAGCTTTTCGACGAAGCCGATACAGTTTTTCGGCCCCGTGGGCCTGGCGAGCACGGCCGCGGGCCTGTTGATTTCGCTCTACCTCGCCGGGGAGAAACTGCTGCTGGGGATGTCCATCGGCGGCAGGCCGCTTCTGCTTCTGGGCGTGCTCCTCATAATCATAGGCGTCCAGTTGATAGGGATGGGACTGCTGGGGGAGATGATCGTGAGGGTCTATCACGAAAGCCAGAAAAAACCCATCTACACCCTGAAAAAGATCATCGGGGAAAGGCCAGATGCCGGGCGCGGTAATGACCGGCGATGACGTCCCGGTCAGAGGAAAAGGCCGGCGGGGGACGCTGAAAAAACCGCTTTTTTTCATCCTGAAGCTCTCTGTAAGCAGCGCCCTGCTCTATCTGGTTCTCCACAGGGCAGGGGTGCAAAACGTCATCAGCGCGATAATCGGGATAAACCCGGCGTTCTTCCTCGCGGCCATGGCCCTTTACATCGCGGGCACCTTTGTTTCCTCCATAAGGTGGCGCCTGTTTGTGGAATCCGGGCCTCCCCTCCGGAGGTTCTTCTCCCTCTACCTCCTGGGGTGCTTTTTCAGCACGTTTCTGCCGGGGCTTTTCGGAGGCGACGCGGTCAAGGGCTATTATCTCTACAAGGAAACGGGCAAGACCGCGGAGGCGATGGCCTCCAGCTTCATGGACAGGTATCTGGGCCTCGCGGCCCTGCTGGTCATGGCCTCGCTGGTATACCCGCTGGGGCTGCCGCATCTGCGGGCGTTCGCGCTGACTCTGCCGGGCGGGCAACCCGTCCGCCTGAGGCTCTCATGGCTTCTTCCCGCGCTCGTGGCCGGATTCCTGGCCGCGAGCCTCGCTTTTTTCAAACTGAGGCCCGGCCGGGGCAGGATAAAACTGCTGGCGGATTTTTACGGGCAATTCGGACTGTACGGGCGCAAGGCCGTCGTAAACGGCGTGCTCCTTTCGTTCGGAGTGCAGGCCCTGTCCGTTATTTCCGTATGCGTGCTTGCAAGGGGGCTGGGGATAAATGTCCCGCTCCCCCTTTTCTTCATCTTCGTGCCGCTCATCGCCCTCATCTCCGCGATACCCGTCTCCGTATCCGGCATAGGCATCAGGGAGGCGTCTTTCGTGCTCCTCTTCGGCGCCGTGGGAGTAAACCCCCGCACGGCCACGGCGCTTTCCTTCGCCTGGTACCTCTCTTATTCAGCGGCCTCCCTCACCGGGCTGTACGAATACCTGAAGATCAAAAGGGGCTGACGGCGCTACCTCTACGGCGGACACTTGGCGCAGACCGAGGCGAAAAGCGAGGTGGAGAGATAGCGGTCTCCCCTGTCGGGCAGTATCACGACGATCACGCCTTCCCTGATCCGCCGCGCGAGCTTCAGGGCCGCCGAGAAGGCCGCCCCGCTCGACATGCCGACAAAAAGGCCTTCCTCAAGCGCAAGCAGCCTCGAGGCGGCAAAGGCGTCGTCATCGCCAACGCTGATTTTTTCATCGAGTGCTTCAGGGTCGTAAATGCCGGGCACGATGGATTCGGTCATATTCTTCAGTCCCTGGATCCTGTGGCCAAGAGGCGGTTCGACCCCGATGACCTTTATGCCGCCGCCAAACTCCTTAAGCCTCCTGCCGGCCCCCATGACCGTGCCCGTGGTGCCCATGCCGGCCACAAAATGCGTAACCGCGCCGTGCGTCTGCTCTATGATCTCTTTCCCGGTGGTCTCGTAATGGGCCATGATATTGGCCGGGTTATTGAACTGGTCCGGCATGAAGTAGGCCCCCGGGGATTCGGCCATTATCTTCCGGGAGAGCCTGATGGCGCCGTCCGTCCCCTCCTCCGGCGGGCTGATGACAAGCTCCGCGCCCAGGGCCTCCAGGGTCCTTCTGCGCTCCATGCTCACGCAGGCCGGCATCACAAGCCTTACCTTGTAACCCTTCGCCGCCCCGACCATGGCAAGCCCGATGCCCGTGTTCCCGCTGGTTGCCTCAAGTATGGTGCCGCCCCCCAGGAGCTTTCTCTGCTTTTCGGCCTCCTCTATCATGTAAAGGGCGACCCTGTCCTTCACCGAACCGCCGGGGTTTGCCCCTTCGAGCTTGACGAGGAGTTTCACGCCCTTGTTCGGGTTCAGGTTCTCTATGGAAACAAGCGGAGTCCGGCCTATGCAATCCAGAACGCTCATGACGATTTATCAATAATAACACAGGAACCCGTCTCAAAATCGCTT
>JAJYGJ010000113.1 GCA_021790695.1 Nitrospirota bacterium
GTGGAGAGGATGTCAAAAAAGATGCCTGAAGAAAAACCGAAAGAAGAAACAGGGGAAGAGCAGGCGCCCGAAAAGGCCGCAAAGGCAAAAACGGGAAAGAAAAAGCTGCTTATCAGGCTTGGCATAATCGTCCTCGCGGTTATTGTGCTTTCGGGCGGGGGCTTTTTCGCCTACGAAAAATTTTTTGCCGCGGGCCGGCACTGGAAAAAAGGCAAAAAAGAAGTCCATTCTCCCGCGAAAAGCGTCCTTTTGCCGCTGGACCCTTTCATTGTCAATCTTTCCGACCCCGGCAGGTTCCTGAAAGTCTCGATGCAACTGGAGGTGGACGGCGCTGACAACAGCAAGATTCTGGCGGGGATGCAACCCCAGATCAGGGACGCCGTCATAACACTGCTGGGCAGCGAATCCACGGACGCGCTGTCGACTCCGGAGGGGAAGGTGCAGCTCAAGGACGGTATTGTCCTCAGGGTCAACCAGGTGGCCGGAAAACCCATGGTCAAAAACGTCTACTTCACGCAATTCATAATGCAATGAGTGACGACATACTCTCTCAGGATGAAGTCGATGCCCTGCTGAAGGGCGTGGGTTCCGGAGATATAGAGACCGGGTCGGGCGAGGGAAGGACGCCCGAGGGCACCCGCTCCTACGACTTTACCAGCCAGGAGCGCATCATCCGGGGCAGGATGCCCGGCCTGGAGATCGTAAACGAGCGTTTTTCGAGGTACTTCAGGAATTCGGTCTCGAACCTCATCATGCGGTTCGTGGACATGAGCGTGCAGAGCATTCAGATAATCAAGTTCGGCGAATTCATGAAGACCGTGCCTTTTCCGTCCTCCATAAACATATTCAAGATGAACCCGCTCAAGGGTTATGCCCTGGCCGTGATAGAGGCCCCGCTCGTCTTCGGACTGGTGGAGTTTTTCTTCGGAGGCAAGAGCACCCCTTATGTGAAATCCGAGGGCAGGTCCTTCACCTCGATAGAGAACATGGTGATAAGGAAGATTACGAACCTGGCCCTGGCGGACCTTGCCTCCGCATGGAGCGTGATAATTCCGGTCAACCCGGAATACGTCTGGTCGGAGATGAACCCGCAGTTCGTGACCATCGGGACCCCCAGCGAGATCGTCATCAAGGTCGAAGTCCATGTCGAGGTGGAGGATTTTACCGGGAAGATATTCTTCTGTTTCCCCTATTCCATGGTGGAGCCGATAAAGGAAAAGCTCTACTCCGGCATCCAGGGGGAGAAGTTCGAGATAGACCAGCGGTGGGTGGCCAAGCTGAAGGAGATACTGCTTGACTCCAGGGTGCAGGTCGCCGTCGAGCTTGGAAAGACGGAGCTTACCTTCGGCGAGATCATGGGCCTTGACAAGGGCAGCGTGATAAATATCGGAAAGTCCATTGACGGCGAGCTAGATGTCAGCGTGGAGGGCGTCAGAAAATTCCACGGCAGACCCGGCAAGAGCAGGAACAACCAGGCCGTCAAGATAACAAGAATAATCACAGAGAACCGGAAGGAGATCATATGAGCGAGGAAGCGGGAAAGGTCAGGGAGCAGCCGGAGGCTCCGGGGGCGGAGAAGGCGCAGGGGGGGATCAGGGACATGGATTTCCTCCTGGACATCCCGCTTGAGGTAATGGTGGAACTGGGCAGCGCGCGCATGTACATCAGGGACCTCCTGCAACTCGGGCAGGGCTCCGTCATAGAGCTTGAGAAGCTTGCGGGCGAGCCAATGGACGTGCTTGTGAACAAGAAGCTGGTGGCGCGCGGAGAAGTGGTCGTCATAAACGAGAAATTCGGGGTGCGTCTCACCGACATCATAAGCCCGACGGAGAGGATAAGGAAACTCAAATGATCCTGGATTACCTGAGGATGTTTGCCGCCCTTGGGGCCGTGGTCGGGCTCATATACCTTGCGGCCGCCTTCATGAGGAAGCGCCAGGGGGGAAAGCCCGGCATCCTCAGCGTCATGGCCTACCAGTCCTTCGGGCCGAAGAAGGGCATCGCGCTTTTGAAGCTGGGCGCGGATGTCCTGCTGGTGGGCGTCACGCCGAACGAGCTTAAGCTCATGAAGGTCTACTCCGGACATGAACTGGGGCTTGAGGAGGCCACGGGCAGGCCCGAAGGGGCCGGCCCCTGGCGCGGAAAAGACGGTATGGCAAGATGAGATTCGATTCGCCTGATTCCCTTGTAGGGGTGTTTTTTCTCATAAGCCTGCTTTCGGTGCTGCCGGCGATCCTCATAATGTTCACGTCGTTTACGAGGATCGTGATCGTGCTGTCGTTCATGCGGCAGGCGATAGGCGGCGCGCAGATTCCGCCCAACCCGGTGATAATGGGCCTGGCTTTCTTCCTTACCCTGTTCGTGATGTCTCCGACCATAAACGCGGTGACCAAGGACGCCGTGGACCCTTATCTCGACCACCAGATAAAGATCCAGCAGGCGCTTCAGCAGGCCGCGCCCCCGGTAAAGAGCTTCATGCTGCGGCAGACCAGGCAGAAGGACCTGGCGCTCTTTGTGAAGGTCGCCCATGAGGACAACCTGGTCAACACCGAAGTCAAAAGCCCCGCGGACCTGCCGCTCCAGGTGATAGTGCCGGCGTTTGCCATAAGCGAGCTGAAGACGGCCTTCGAGATAGGGTTTCTCATATACCTGCCGTTCCTCGTGATAGATATGGTCGTATCGAGCATCCTCATGTCCATGGGCATGATGATGCTGCCCCCGGTGCTCATATCGCTTCCCTTCAAGCTGCTTTTTTTTGTGCTGGTCGACGGATGGAACCTCCTGGCCGGCTCGATAATAAGGAGTTTCCATTGAGGAGGCCACAGTGAACCAGGACACGATAGCGGAGATAACCGCCCAGACGTTCAGGGTCGTGCTCCTCGCCTCCGGGCCCGCGCTTGTCGTGAGCCTTGTCGTGGGGCTCCTGATAGGCCTCTTCCAGACCATAACGCAGATACAGGAGTTCACGCTCACGTTCGTGCCGAAGATAATAGCAACCTTTTTGTGCATTTTCGTGATGTCGCCCTGGATCACGAAGGTCATGGTCGAGTACACACGCGGACTGATAACCAGCATACCTTCACTGATAAGGTGAGGCCTTGGAACACCGGGCACTGATAAGGTGAGGACTTGGAAACTACGGGCATAAACATGGCGACGCACTATCTTCCGGTTTTCCTCCTGGTGTTGCTGAGGACGGGGTTTGCGGTCGCCTTTCTGCCTTTTTTCTCGAGCAAGATGTTTCCGGGGCTCTTCAGGATCGGGTTTGCGGTGGCGCTCGCCGCCGTGATTACGCCGGTGGTGAATTTTCCCATCCCCCCCGGCTCCGAGGTCGCGGGAGTGATCCTGCACGAAACGGCCCTGGGCGCCGCCCTGGGCTTCGCCGGGCGCATGGTCTTTTTCGGGATCGACATGGCGGCGGAGCTGATGAACGTGTCCATGGGCCTTTCCATGGCGACCATATTCAACCCGGAGATGGGGCAGTCGGCGGAGCTTTCGAATCTCTACGCCATGCTCTCGATGATCGTTTTCCTGGCGGTGGACGGGCACCATGCGCTCATATACATATTCGTGAAGAGTTTTGAGTGGCTGCCTCCGGGAGGCGCCGATATCGCCAGGATGGCCCCGGCGGTTGTCGCGATGGGGGGCAAGATGTTCGTCCTGGCCCTGCGGCTCTCCGCGCCCGTGGTGATTGCGATGCTGGCGGTCAACATGCTGCTGGGCTTTCTGTACAAGGCGGCCCCGCTCCTGAACGTCTTTTTCATAGGCTATCCCGTGTACATCATGCTCGGTTTCGTGCTCCTCATCCTGGGGTTGCCGGCGTTCATGCAGGTCATGAGGAACTCTTTCGGTTCAATGCAGCACGACATGTTAAGGGTAATAAGCGCGGCGAAAGGATAGCCAGGGGAAATGAGCGAAGAGGAGCGCCAGGGAGAAAAAACCGAACGGGCAAGCCCGAGGAAACGGCAGCAGGCCAGGGAAAAGGGCCAGGTAGCCAGGGGCCGCGATCTCACGTCCATGGCCGCCCTGGCGGGCGTCATAGCCATATTCTATTTCGCCGGCCCCTCCGTCATGGGCAGGATGGAGGATTTGACGGGCCGGCTGCTCTCCTGCGGCTACGGCACGGATCCGGTCACGGTCACAAAGGAGGCGGTCATCGGGATGTTCCGGATATTAACGCCCTTCCTCGCGCTTCCCTTCGCGCTTGCGCTCGGGGCGGGGTTTGCCCAGGGCGGGCTGGTATTGAAGCCCCTGAGTTTCGAGCTGGACAAATTGAACCCGGTCGAGGGGTTCACGAGGATGTTTTCGAAGGACGGTCTTGTGGAGATTGTAAAGAGCCTCGTTAAATTCTCCGCGGGCGGGGTGGTCTTTTACATAGTGGTGAAAAGGTGCATCAAAAGCCTTCCGGGGACGTCCGCCCTCGGCCTGCTGGACATTCAGAAGTCCGGATTCGCCTTCGTTTCGAAGGCGGTGCTCGACGCCTTCGGGGTCTTCCTTGTGGCCGCGGCGGCCGATTACCTCCTTGACAGGTGGAAGTTCGAGCGCTCCCTGATGATGACCAGGGAGGAGTTGAAGCAGGAGTATAAGGAGACGGAGGGCGACCCGCTCATAAAATCCAGGATCAGGAGCCTGCAGAGGGAGAC
>JAJYGJ010000031.1 GCA_021790695.1 Nitrospirota bacterium
AAATTCTTCCCGCCCCTCGTCTTCCCAAAACGCAAGCTTCCTTCTAAAAGACGATATCAGTACCCCGGCCGTTCCGATACACTCGTGCAGACCTCCCTTACGCGGTCCCTCACGAGCCGGCCGTTGTCCCAAACGCGTTCGTGCACCTTCCTGCATTTTGTATAAGCGTTCGGGTAGTAGGCCTCGGATTCGGGTTCGGCCCTGTAAATGCCCTCGCCGTTATTGGTCGTGTACTCGACGGGCTGTCCTGTCTGGACGGCCTGCTGGTTTGCCCGCTCCGATATATTCACAAGCGTTGCGCCGGCCACAGCGCCCAGGGCGCCGCCTATCACGCCGCCCTCCCAGGGGTTTCTGGCAAGCAGCGCGCCAGCGATGCCGCCTACGGCGGCGCCAACGCCCGCGCCCTGCTGCTCGTACTGGGTGCAGCCAGGGAAGAAAAATGAGGCGACGGCCAGCAGCAATAAAGCGGAAACCAGTTTCTTCAAAGCCAGTTTCTTCATGACTTCTCTCTCCTTCTTTTTATGACGGCGCGTTTGCGCCGCGGAAATTCATGTCAATTTCACGAACCGGCGGCAGCGTCTCAGTTTCGCGATAAACGACAGGCAATTTCATCAGCCCCCCCCCACGCCCTGATGTTGCCGGGCGGCGGTAATCCATCGCAGGTTTTACGACTTCAAACTGAGACACTACCGAAACCGGATCCATGGCTTCAATTATGAACCAAAGCGGGGCATGAATCAAATACGCCCGTTGTTCGATTGACAAGCGGATTGCTGCGGAATTATACTCTTAGGCAAGCGAGACCCTTGGGGGAGGCGCGGCGGATTTCGCACCCGGCCGGCCTGAGACTCCTTTGCAGGAGGACCCCTGGAACCTGATGCGGGTAATGCCGCCGTAGGGATAGGGAATAAGGTGTAATTAAACCGCGTCCCCTCCCGGGCGCGGTTTTTGTTTTTGAAGGGAGGAGCAGGGCCTTATGCGGCTCATGGTAAACGGCGATTGGATTCAGAGCCGGGCGGAGACGGTTTCCGCCCTGCTTGAAGAGCTTGGCGTCAACGCCCCGGCCGTGGCCGTGGAGGTGAATTTGGCCATCGTGAAGAAAAAGGATTTTGGGACCTTCGCCCTGAAAGAAGAAGACCGGGTGGAGATAGTGAATTTCGTGGGCGGAGGGTGAGGGCTGAAACAAGGAGGACGATTGATGGGAAAAGACGGGCTGGATGACAAACTGGTCATAAAGGGGATAGAATTCGGCTCCAGGCTTTGGGTCGGCACCGGCAAGTACCGGAGCAACGAGGAGATGGCCATGGCGCTTGAGGCCTCCGGCGCCGACGTTGTGACCGTCTCGGTCAGGAGGGTCGATCTGAAGCGCACCGCCGAAAGTCTTCTGAGCTATATAGATTTCAAAAAGATGAAGGTGCTGCCTAACACGGCCGGCTGCTACACGGTTGAAGACGCCCTCCGGTACGCGAGGCTCGGCCGCGAGGCGGGCCTCTCGGATATGGTGAAGCTGGAGGTCATCGGCGACGACAAGACCCTCTTTCCGGATGTGATCGGGCTTTTGGAAGCGACGGAAATACTGGCCAAGGAGGGCTTTATCGTTTTCCCCTACACGAACGACGATCCGATCATGGCCAAAAGGCTCATAAACGCGGGGGCCTCCTGCGTGATGCCCCTGGGCGCCCCCATCGGCTCGGGCCTCGGCATCAGGAACCCTTACAACTTGAAGATAATACTTGAGACGGTGAACGTCCCGGTTGTGGTCGACGCCGGCGTTGGGACGGCATCGGACGCCACGCTTGCGATGGAGCTTGGATGCGACGCGGTCCTCATAAACACGGGTATAGCCGGGGCCGCGGACGCGGTTGCCATGGCGGCCGCCATGAAGCACGCCGTCATCGCGGGCAGGCTCTCGTACCGGGCGGGCAGGATCCCCAAGAAACTCTATGCCGCGGCGAGCAGCCCCCTCGAAGGTATGCTTCTTTAAAATGAAAAGAGGACGATAACGTGGGAGGGCCGGCGAAACCGGATTTCAGGCTTTATCTCATAACCGGCGGAAAGTCCGCGTCATCCGGGGAGCTTGAGGATGCGTTGGCAAAGGCCCTTCAGGGCGGGGTGAAGGCCGTGCAGCTCCGGGAAAAACAGATGCCCGCGGGGGAGCTTTTGATACTCGCCCGCAGGCTTCGCGAGCTTACGGAGAGGCATCATGCCCGGCTTTTCATAAACGACAGGGTGGATGTGGCGGTTGCCGCCGGCGCCGACGGCGTTCACCTGGGGGCCGCGGGCCTGCCGCCCGAGGCCGCGCAAAAGGCTGCCGGAGGGTTTTCCCCCGCGGACAAAAGGGCGAAAGACCTGATGATCGGGGTCTCGACCCATTCGCTGGAAGATGCGGACCAGGCCCGGAGGGCGGGCGCCGGGTTCATCACCTTCGGTCCCGTGTTCGATACCCCTTCCAAAAGGGCTTACGGCCCGCCCCTGGGGATTTCGAAGCTCAGGCAGGCGGTCCGCGCCGTGGACATCCCGGTCTTCGCCATAGGCGGGATAAAACCCGGCAACCTGAAGGACGTGATTTCCGCGGGGGCCTTCGGCGTCGCCCTCATATCCGGGATTCTCGGGGCGGATGATATAGAAAAACAGGCAGGCTTGTTTATGCGGGCGCTTGAACCATAAAACGGAGAGGGGCATGAAAATGAAAACGAGGATTGAGCTCGCAAAGGCGGGAACTATAACCCGGGAGGTAACGCAGACGGCGGAAGCGGAGTGTGTCGACGCCGGCCAACTGGCGCAGGATATCGCACTCGGGCGCGCCGTGATCGCAAGAAACGCCGGACGGAGGCGCGAAATCCCCCCGCTGGGGATTGGCAGGGGGCTTAGGACAAAGGTCAACGCCAACATCGGCACATCGAGGGACAGGGACTCCCTTGACGAGGAGAAGTCCAAGCTTGACCTCCTTTTGAAATACGGGGCGGATGCGGTCATGGACCTCTCGACGGGGGGCAGGATCAGGGAGCTGAGAGGGCTTATCCTTGACGGTTATCCTTTTTGTTTCGGCACGGTGCCGATTTATGAGGCCGCCGTCGGGGCCGCGGAGCGGCATGGGTCAATACGGAAGATGAGCGCCGACGACCTTTTTTCGGCCATCGAACGGCACGCCGCGGAGGGGGTGGATTTCGTGACCGTCCATGCGGGCATCACGCGAAAGGCCGTGGAACGGCTGAAATCCGAAGGCCGGGTGCTGGATGTGGTGAGCAGGGGCGGTTCGTTTCTGTTCGAGTGGATGGTGTTTAACGACCGTGAAAATCCACTTTATGAAGACTATGGAAGGCTGCTTGAAATAGCGCGCAGGTACGACCTGACGCTCAGCCTGGGGGACGCGATGCGCCCCGGCTGTATCGAGGACGCCACCGACAGGGCCCAGATCGAAGAGCTTCTCGTCCTGGGGGAGCTGAGGGACGCCGCCCTTGACGCGGGCGTGCAGGTCATAATCGAGGGGCCGGGCCACGTGCCTCTAAACCAGGTGGAACTGAACATAAGGGTCCAGAAGGAGATATGCAAAGGCGCCCCATTTTATGTCCTGGGCCCCCTTGTCACCGATATCGGGGTCGGCTACGACCACATAGCGGGCGCCATAGGGGGCGCCATCGCCGGGGCCGCCGGGGCGGATTTCCTCTGTTATCTCACCCCGTCGGAGCACATCCGCCTGCCGGACCTGGCGGACGTCAAGGAGGGGCTGATAGCATCGAAGATAGCGGCCCATGCGGCGGACCTGGCCAAGGGCCTCCCCCTCGCCATGGAAAAGGACAAAAAAATGGCCCGGATGAGAAAGGCCCTCGATTGGGAAGGCATGATAGGGCTCTCCTTCGATCCGGAAAAGGTCCGGGACTACCGCTCGGCCATCCCCCCCTCGGAAAAAGAGGTGTGCAGCATGTGCGGCCCCTTCTGCGCGATCCGCACAGCGGAGCGGGCGCTTAAAGGCAAGTAAGGCAGGAAGGGGGGCATGGGGGCCGCGCCCCCCCAGGCACCCCTTGACTGCTGCCCGGCAATGAATCTTCCTAGAATTTCACCACCGGGGTTGCCGCCTGGCCCTTCGGCAGTTGGTAGTACGGGGCGGGGCCGACATGCGCCAAGTCAGCGTAAATCCCGCCCGTGACGGTCCTGATGTAGGAGTTCAGGGCCATGACCGCGTCGTTGTACCTCATCCGGGCGACGGCTATCCTGTTTTCCGTTCCCTCGATGCTGTCCTGAAGTTTCAGGAAATTCTCGTTCGCCTTCAGGTCCGGATAACGCTCCTGAAGGAGAAGAAGCCTTGAGAGCGGGCCCTCGAACTGGTTGGCGGCCGCTATCTTCTGCTTTACCGTATTGGCCTGGAAGTATTTCACCCTGGCCGCCGCGAGGTCTTCAAAGATGCCTTTTTCGTGCGCCGCGTAGCCTTTTACCGTCGCCACCAGATTGGGTATCAGGTCGTATCTCCTTTTTAGCTGGTTTTCAACCTGCGCCCATTGATTTTTCACGTTCTCGTCCATTGTCACGACCCGGTTGTAGCCTGAAACGGCGGTGCCGACCAGCATCCCGCCGACAAGCACAAGCACGACTACAGTTATGAGGGTCGTCTTCATGCCCTTTGACATTCTGGAACCTCCTTA
>JAJYGJ010000037.1 GCA_021790695.1 Nitrospirota bacterium
GGCCGGGCGGTTCGTGGATCTCATCGCTCCACTGGCCGGCGGGACAAAGAAAAAGGGGGTCCTGAAAGGGATCGGCCTCTTTGGCGCGCTCTTTGAACTGGACGCGGGGAAATACAGGCGGCCGGTCCTTGTAAGCGGCACGGACGGGGTGGGCACGAAGCTGAAGATCGCCTTCATGACCGGCAGGCATGACACCATCGGCATCGATCTGGTGGCGATGTGCGTAAACGACATCCTCACCTCGGGGGCCGAACCCTTGTTTTTCCTGGATTATTTCGCAACCGGGAGGCTTTCATCAAAAAAGGCCTCCCGGGTGATCGAGGGCATCGCGAAGGGATGCCTGGAGGCCGGATGCGCCCTGGTGGGGGGCGAGACCGCCGAGATGCCGGAGTTCTATGCGGAGGGCGAATACGACCTGGCCGGCTTTGCCGTGGGCGTGGTCGAGAAAAAATCCATCATAGACGGCTCTTCCATCCGGCCCGGCGACGCCCTGATAGGACTTGCCTCCTCGGGGCTCCACTCAAACGGCTATTCGCTTGCGAGGAAGGCCCTCCTCGAATCCGGCCGCTATACCCTTGCCTCAAGGCCGCGCGGACTCTCCGGGCGCACCCTGGCCTCGGAGCTTCTGGAGCCCACAAGGATTTACGTGAAGGCATTCAGGGCGCTCGGGAAAAAAAAGGTGACGGTAAAGGGGATGGCGCACATAACGGGCGGCGGCATTCCGGGCAACTTGAACAGGATATTGCCGGACGGCATCGACGCCCTTGTCGATGAGGGCTCATGGCCGGTCCCGCCGGTCTTCGGCCTGATACGGCAGGCGGGCGGCATCTCGCGGGAAGAGATGAAAAAGGTCTTCAACATGGGCATAGGGTTTGTGGCCGTCACACCGGCGGAGCAGGCGCAAAAGGCCCTGTCGGCCCTGAACGCCTCCGGATACGCCGCCTTCACGATAGGAAAGACGGTGAAGGGCTCGGGCCGGGTGCGTTACGGCGCGCTGCGGGACAGGTCCGCGTCATAAATGCGGGGCGGCGCCCAGGGTATCCGCCCGCGAAAAATCCGACAGGCCCCCGCGGGCTTGACACCTTTGGAAACCATTCTCTATACTAGGGGTCGGCAACCTATTGCCGATTGTATATTGAGCTAAAAAACGGGCACTTTTAAGCCTGGAATTCAAAATCCGATCTGGAGGAAGACATGACGCCAAGGGAAGTGCTGGAGTTCGCAAAAAAGAACAAGGTCATGATGGTGGACTTGAAGTTCATTGATTTTCCGGGGATATGGCAGCATTTTGCGGTGCCCGTAAGCGAGATTGATGAAAAGACTTTCGTTGACGGCGTGGGCTTTGACGGTTCCTCGATAAGGGGATGGCAGGCCATACACGCCTCGGACATGCTTGTCATGCCGGACCCGGAGACGGCCATCCTCGACCCATTCAGGAAATACCCCACCCTGAGCCTGATCTGCAACATCATAGACCCGGTGACGAAGGAGCCTTACACCAGGGACCCCAGGTACGTGGCCAGGAAGGCCGGGGATTATCTGAAATCTACCGGCATTGCCGATACCGCCTATTTCGGCCCCGAGGCGGAGTTTTTCATCTTCGACGACATCATGTTCGATCAGAACGCGCACAGCGGGTATTATTTCCTCGATTCGAAGGAGGGCATCTGGAATGCCGGAAAAGAGGAAGGCCCCAACCTGGGCTACAAGCCGAGGCACAAGGAAGGGTATTTCCCGGTCCCGCCGACCGACAGCCTTGAGGACCTGAGGACCGAGATGGTCTCCGTGATGCAGCAAAGCGGCATCCACGTCGAGGCCGAGCACCACGAGGTCGCCACGGCCGGACAGGCCGAGATCGACATGCGCTTCAGCCCCCTTTTGAACATGGCCGACAACCTTATGCTCTTCAAATACATAATCAAGAACGTGGCGATCAGAAACGGAAAGACGGCCACCTTCATGCCCAAACCGATCTTTGGCGACAACGGCTCCGGCATGCACGTCCACCAGAGCCTCTGGAAGGGAGGCAAGCCCCTGTTTGCGGGCAAGGAATACGCCGGGCTGAGCGAGATGGCCCTCTATTACATAGGCGGCATCCTGAAACACGCCCCTGCCCTGGCGGCCCTTACCAACCCCACGACTAATTCATACAAGAGGCTCGTGCCCGGCTTCGAGGCCCCAGTGAACCTGTGCTACTCGGCAAGAAACAGGTCGGCGGGCGTAAGGATACCCATGTACTCCGAGTCGCCGAAGGCCAAGAGGATAGAGGTCAGGTTCCCGGACCCTTCCTGCAACCCGTATCTCGCCTTCTCGGCGATGCTCATGGCGGGGCTTGACGGCATAGAAAACAAGATAAAACCGGGCGCCCCAATCGACAAGGACCTCTACGAGCTTTCGCCCGCGGAGGCCGCCAGGGTGCCCCAGATGCCCGGCTCGCTCGACAAGGCCCTCGACAACCTGGAGAAAGACCACAAGTTCCTGCTGAAGGGCGGCGTCTTTACCGAGGACGCGCTTGAGACCTGGATGGCATACAAGAGCAAAAGCGAAGTGGATGCCCTGAGGCTGAGGCCGCATCCGTACGAATTCTTCCTCTATTACGACATTTAAGTTTTTTCTTTTTGTTTTTCAGTTTTTGGGGGGCCGGACACCCGGAGGCTTCCGCTTCCGGGGCGCCCGGCCCTTTTTCCCTCATCCGACACGCGGCCCCGGCAATCCCCAGGCGCCGGATGAGAGCAACTTTAGCCGGAATGATAATCGGGACTTTAAAAAATTTTTTGAATATGATACATTAATTGCGACATTTCTATACTAACTAAAAAACCGAAGAAAGGAGGAGGAATGCGATGAAGAAGGCGATTATAACCCTCATGGTCCTGGCATTCGCGCTGTCCCTGGTGGCAGTGGCGTTCGCGGCGACGATGACGGGCACGATCAAGGGTGTAAACCTCAAGGCCGGCACAATCATGTTCTGCCCTTCGAACACCTCGAAGAATGAGACCCTCAAGGCTGGCAGCGGTTTGAACCTCAGCAGCGTGAAGACCGGCAAGGCGACGCTGACTGTCAACAAAGGCGTGGTCACGGCAGTAACGCCCATGAAGGCGCCCCGGAAGCTGATAGAGGGCTGCTGAAAACTGTTTTTGATCTTTCCCTTTGAACAAAAAGGCCGGAAGGATAAAAACCTCCGGCCTTTTTGCATGGGGCCAATACCCCCGTGCGGGATTCCGCCAGTGGCCCTGCTAACAGGTTTCGCCCGGGAGCTTCGAGCTGACCGAGGTGGATATGGCGGCGCTCTTGACCTCGTCTTCAAACTGCTTTAAAAGGCAGTTTTCGCTTTTCAGGCCGGAGACGAGATATGAAAGCAGATAGCGGGGCATGAACAACTCGGTTTTCGCCAGCACCGCCTCCGCCAGGACAAGGGCCTTTTCCTCCGCCTCGATGTGATGGTTCATGTGGGCGGAGAGGGCCTGAAGGTCTGCGGGGTCCAGGTTTACCGCCTCTTTCCTGACGCTCTCGACGATCATCTGCTGGATGAGACAGCGCTTTCTCGCCTCAAGCTCCATCGCCCGAAGCATCGTTTTAATGAGGGGGGACCCGGCCTTCGAGGCCTGTGTGTTCGCGTACTCGATCAACTGGTCCTCGGTCGCCTGCCAGTCTACGATCACATTCAGAAATTCATCGGATTTTTCAGCCGGTCTCTTCATCCTCGACCTCCTTTTCGTCCGGGAAATCATCCGGTTTTTTATTCGATGGGCACGCTCTTGGCCTTGCGCCTGGCCTCCTCCGTCTTGGGCAGCCGGACTTCAAGCACGCCGTCGTGGAATTTGGCCTTGACCTGGTCCGCCTTCACGTCGGCCGGCAACTCGAAAGACCTGGAAAAGGAGCCGTAAGAACGCTCCAGGCGATAGAAATTCTTGTCCCCGGTCTTTTCCTCCTTTTTCTTTTCACCGGATATGGTGACTATATGGTCGGAAAGATTGACGGAGACGTCCTGTTTGCCCATGCCGGGCAGCTCCGCCTTCAAGACGATCTCGTCGCCTTCCTCGAAGATGTCCACAGAGGGCGCAATCTCCTCGGACTCAAAGATGCTCCTTGCCGGCCACCACGGCCGGCCGAGCATGGAAAACGGCCTCCTGAAGAATTCCTCGAACTGCCTCTCCATCTGCTCAAACGGCGAAAGGGCCCGTTCGGGCTTCCTCGCCAATTCCCGCGATTCTTCCTTCGATTTCAAAGCCATGACAAAAAACCTCCGATTGATTGATCTTGCCTGCGGGGGTCTGGTCCCCCAGGGGGACCGGTCCCAAGGGGACTCGCCCCTCTTTAAAATTTGTATCAGCAAACCGCCTTCCAGTCAAGAGCGCGCCGCAGACGTAACGGGAACTTAATTGTCCCGACACAATCCTGTAATTGACCGGCCTTAAAATAGTTATCGTGATAAAGTGTGATTTCCAAAGGGGATTACCCGCAGCCGGGATGACGGCCAAGGAGGTGAATGCAAAATGAAGCAGGCGGCCTACGGATACGAAGAGGCGTGTCCCTATTTCAGCAAAAAAATCGGCGTCTGCCTGGCCTCGATTTTTTTGATGGCCATCGACAAATTGAGGAGTAAAAACCTCTGCAT
>JAJYGJ010000038.1 GCA_021790695.1 Nitrospirota bacterium
TATTGACAGCGCCGACACCGGACAATGATTGACACAGGTGCCGCAGCCGGTGCACCGTTCGGGATCGGCCTCCGGACGGAGGACCGTCCGGTTCCGTATCATATCCTGAACGGCCTCGTTTCGAAGCAGTGCCTCTCCCCCCAGGGGAGGCAGCTTGAAATCGGGCAGCCGTTTCAATTCACCGATGATTTCAATCGCGGCGAGGTCGTAGTCGCCAAGGCCGGCTTCTTTCGCCTTCCGGAGGAACCGCAGTCGGCCGGGATCGCATCCCATCATGGTTGCGACCACGGAATCCATGGCGACGGCGTTGTCTGAAGCGAGAATGAGCCCGATATCCCTCAAATCCGGCGAGGCCGGCCCGTTCCCTTCCATCCCGACTACCGCGTCCATAATGAACAGGTCGGGGACCCGGAGGCGAAAGACTTCCACCACTGCCTCGTGGAATCGTTCGGGACTGCCTGCCGTCCTGTGCAGCATGGCTTTCAGCGCGCCGGGTAAAATTCCGTAACTGTTTTTGATCGCCCCGGTAATGACGGTCAGCCCGTGGGTCTTGAATTTAGGCAGGCTGATGACCACGTCGGCTTCCATTACGGCCCGCGAAACGCCGACCGTGGGCAGGAACCGGGCTGCAAATTCCATTTTCACCGCATCGTTGCCTATGTTTTGATAATACCCCTTGGATGCCTCCATAAGCCCCGTTTTTATGAAACTCTCCTCGTTTGCACCGTAGTCGTAAAGGCCTGGATTGTCGCCTACAATGATGGACGCGGGCCCCATTGTCTCCACCTTCCCGACCACGGCGCGCAAAATAGCGGGATTCGTGACGATACTTTCCCTTGCCTCCGAGGCCCGGAGGACATTGGGTTTTATCAGGACCTTCCTGCCCCGCAGTTTCAGGGGGAAGAGTTCAAAGGCCCGGTCCACGGCCGGGCGGACGTTCTCATAGGTGGCGGGATGAATTAGGACTTTTGACAACGTTTTTGCTTTTGCCCCGCCTGTCTTATCGGATTCCGTCATGCCTTTTTATATCAGTTTCCGCCGGGAAAAGGCAATAAAACCTTGGGTAGTGGTACAGTTCGGTTAATCCACGGGCAGATATTATCCGGGGGCGTTTGTATCCGCCCGCTCTTATGTGATGAGGGGAAAGGCCGACGGACGAGAGACGGCGCGTCTTAAAAAACGGGGTGATCGCTCTTCTAACCGGCTAAACGGATCTTTTGAGTTGCGCCCGGGACGGCCATCCCCGAATGAATAGGGCAGGCAGATAAATGGGCGACAGGGACAAGCGGACCCCATTCATAGGAGGGGGGGGAGGGACGATTGCCGCCGTAGCTTGGCAAAGCAAACTGTACCACTACCAAACCTTGCGTCCGGGAAAACAGGAGCGACCAGGTTATTTCTTCCAAAGGATTTGCGCGGCCTCAAGAGGGACCGGGACATCCGGATGATAGGGTATCACACGCGCCGTATAGTCCGCGGCGGGACGGGTCGCAGGCACGGTTGCGCTATAAATGTACCCGCTCTCCGGTCCCGCGAGTTTCCGCGTCATCTCCATCTCCTGCCGAACGGGGCCGCCGCCGTTTACTCCGTCCGCGTAGAGTTCCACACGGACGGCGCCCGGATCGAGGCCGCCCGGATATACCTTAATTTCAAACTCGTGTTTCTCCCCCGTTGTCGTAACCGAAACCTCTCCTAAGCGCAGGTGCGCCCAGTTTTGTTCCAAGGCGCGTTTCCAATCCACCAGCCGCGCGCCCTCCGCCCCTTTGTCCGCGGCTCGCTTGCGGTATGCGGCCGCAGCCGGGATATAGTACTTTTCGGTGTACTCCCGAACGGCCCGATTGGCGGAGAAGCGCGGGGTCAGCCGCGCCATGCTCTCGCGGATCCGCGCGACCCAGGCCGCGGGGATGCCGTTTGCATCACGGGTATAAAACTCCGGTATCACCTTCGTTTCAAGCAACGCATAGAGGGTGTCGGCCTCAAAAGAATCCCAGCCCGGATCATCTCCGTGTTCCTTTCCGTCGCCCAGCGCCCAGCCTACCTCGGGCGTATAGGCCTCCGCCCACCAGCCGTCCAGCTCCGAGAGATTGAGGCCCCCGTTTACAAGCACCTTCATTCCGCTCGTCCCGCAGGCCTCCCACGGCCGCCGCGGCGTATTGATCCAGACGTCCACTCCCTGCGCCAGCTCTCCCGTCAGGAGCATGTCATAGTCGCTCAGAAATACGACATGTTTTCGCAGACCGTTTGACCGGATGAAATGCGTCCATTCCCGGATCAAGGCCTGTCCCGCCTGGTCCGCCGGGTGGGCCTTGCCCGCGATGATGAGCTGCACCGGGCGCCCGGGATCGGTAAGTATGCGCAGGAGCCTGTCGGGATCATGCAGGAGCAGGTTTGGTCTTTTATAGGTGGCGAATCGGCGCGCGAAGCCAAGAGTGAGCGCATTTGGATCGAAGATATGCTTCGCATCCTCCACTTCTTCGGGCGATACGCCCGCCGCTTCCAGTTGCCTGGAATACCGCCGGCGCACATATTCGATCAGGGACCCGCGGGCGGAGGCGCGGCACTCCCAGAGCCTTGAGTCGGGGAGCCCGCGCATGTCCTCTTCCATGGTTTCCAGATCACCAAGCCAGCGGTTCTTCCCGCATGCGCCCGTCCACAGCGCGTCGGTCTCCTCCGAATCCCAGCTTGACATGTGGACGCCGTTCGTAACGTGGCCCACCGGTACTTCGACCCGGGGCCACCGGGGGAAAAGCGGCTCGAAGAGATGCCTGCTCACCTCCCCGTGCAGGCGGCTCACGCCGTTTACCGCCCCGCTGCCCCTGATTGCCAGGTACGCCATATTGAAGGGTTCAAAAGGGTCTGCCGGGTTCTCCCGGCCCAACGCCAGCAGATCGTTTATGGAGATTCCGAGTTTTTTTTCGGCATAGGAGCCGAGCCATCGCTCGATGAGCAAAGAAGGGAAGCGGTCAAAACCCACGCCCACGGCGGTGTGTGTGGTGAACAGGTTGCCCGCCCGCGTCGCGGCCAGGGCGGCCTCGAAGGGCTGCCCGGTCTCCTCCATGAAGGTCCGGGCGCGCTCCAATATGGCGAACGCGGCGTGCCCTTCGTTCAGATGGCATACCTCGGGCTTGATGCCCACGGCCTGCAGCAGTCGCCATCCGCCCATACCCAGCACCAGTTCCTGATTTAGCCTCATCTCCTGCCCGCCTCCATACAGCTCGCTCGTGATCCCCCTCCTGGCCGGGAAGTTGGCCGGGTCATTGCTGTCCAGCAGATACAGCTTCACCCGGCCGACCCGGACCTGCCAGACCCGCAGCCAGACGGAATACCCGGGCAGCTCAAGCTCCAGCCTCAGCCATTCCCCGTTTGGCTGGCGCACGGGCGTGATCGGCAACTGGCCGGGATCGTTGTACGGGAAGAGGACCTGTTGCGCCCCGTCCTTGTCTATCTCCTGGCGGAAATAGCCTTGCTGGTACAAAAGCCCCACGCCGACGACCGGCACGCCCAGATCGCTTGCCGTCTTGAGCTGGTCGCCGGCCACATTGCCAAGCCCGCCTGAATAGATGGGGAGCGCCTCGCTCAACATGAACTCCATACTGAAATAGGCTATGGCGGTAAGCGGCGTCTTGGGATGGTTCCGCTGAAACCACGCGGGCGATTCCACGGCTTTTTGTCTGGTTTGCAGAAGGTCGTCCACCTTTTTGCGGAACGCGGGCACGGCCAGGGCGCGGCGGAGACTGTCGCGCGAAACGGTTTGCAGGACGACCCATGGGTTGTAAGTAAGTTCCCACAGCGCGGGATCAAGCTCCCGCCATATCGCGTCCGCGGAATGGTTCCAGTACCAGTGCATGTCCAGCGCCAGTTCGGCAAGGGAATCGAATCCCTCGACCTCGGCCTCGGTGGGCAATAACGCGTAAATCGGACAGCTCACTCTTTTTTGCTTTTTTTCGCTCATGGTCCCCCTCCCGATTTTTCATTGCCCCCTCCCATTTGATCCCCCATTCGGCCCGGACTATCGTAGCGAAATTGCGCCAAATCGTAATTGACCAGGTCGCCGATGCGCTCTATGGCGATGTCGGCCGGCGGCCAGGCGGCCAGGTTTTCCGGATCGAGCGCATAATGCCCCTGCCGCGGGAAGATAGTCGTGAGCCTGTCGCCCCAGACGTCTTTCATTGCCTTAAGGATGCGCAGCTTGTCATCCACCATGACGTAATGCCGCGCCGGATAAAGCCGCTCGACATGAGCGAGCATCCGTTCCTTGTGGATATAGATGAGCACCCGGCCGCCGACCGCCTCCCACAGGCCGGAGCGCTGCACCTTGCGCGGCTGAAAGACCACATCCCCATCGGACAGTATTACCGGCGTCCCCCATTGGCTGACGTGCTTAACGGCCTCGAGCGCGCCGGGATACACCCGGCCGGCAAACGGATAATCCACCAGGAATGAGGACATCGTCAACAGCCTGGGATCGCATATCTCCTCCAACCGGTAACGCTGCAGGGCCCCCAGGTAGTCCGCATAGCCCAACTCGGAGCGCAGTTCCTCGAAAATGGCGAAATATCTGTCCCTGCTTTGAGCGCCGAACTCGCTTTCGAGATGCCGCCGCAAATCGTTTTCCACCTGATCGTTGTCAATGAGCGTATTGTCAACGTCGAACAGGAACAAGACATCATTTTCCGGGGTCATTACGATTGCCTGTCAGGCGGAAACCATATCGAAGATATGGGCCTGATAACCGCCGAGTATGACTTGCAGTCCCTCAAAGGACATGTCCGCGCCCCTGCGCTCATATTCGCGTCCGTTCAATTCATCCGTGAGGCGATAGTCCTTGCCGCTGTCAAGCTCGCCGCCAAGGGGGATCCTGCCTTGTGACGAACCGCCGTCAAAATTAACGACGACCAGTTTCAGCCGCGAGGCGGACTTCCAGGTATACGCGATGAGGTTCTGATAGCTGCCGTCCGCAAACGGGAAGACGTCCTTCAACCGCCATTGCCCGGTATGGAAGACATCCTGACCGGTGATCGAAAGCAGCCTCTCATAAAAATTTTCAAGCTCTTTTACGGGGCCCTCGGTCACATCCCGGCCAAGCTGCACCGGCAGTTTGATCCTTCTTCCTTCCAGTTGCCCGTGATAATAGAGCTTCATTCCCGGCAGCGTGGAAAAAAGGATGGCCGCCGCGCGCAGCCTGTCGGGACCCATGGCCTCCGCGCTCCGGGGCTCGTCATGGTTTTCAATGAAGCGCACCAGTTTTTTCTGATAGCCGGCATCGGCCCCGAGATGGAGTTTTATATCGCGAGCGGACGCGTATCGAAGCCTTTCGTACAGCGTCTTGTCATATACGTAATCAAAGCCCATCTCCGTCAGTCTCCATTCGGTGTCCCAGTATGCCTCCGCCATCAGGATCAGACCGGGGACGGCGGCCCGCGCCTGCTCCCAGAATTCCGCTCCGGGCTTTTCCCAAACGGCGCCCATGCCTTTGGCCGGACCGGACCAGTCCCGCTCAAAGATGTCATTGATCACGAGCATCGCCATATCGCACCTGATGCCGTCGCAGTATCCGGCTATCTTTTTGAGTTCGCCCACCATGGCCTTGCGCAGGGCCGGGTTGAAATAATTGAGCTGTGCCGTGTCCGACCAGGCAGGGTAATTCGGGTCTTTCCCGCGCGCCACGTACAGGGTTTTGTTCCCCTTTGTTACCGGTGAACATAATGACGTATTTTGCTCGAATGCGGACCAGTCGGCGGACCGGTCCGCCACGAAGTAATAATCCGGGTGTTCCAGAACCCATTTATGGTCCGGGGCCGTGTGGTTGGGGACAAAATCGAGGATGAGCCCCATCCCGCGCTTGTGAAGCTCGGCCCTGGCCTTTTTGATCTCTTCCCATGTGCCTGCCAGCGGGTCGGGTTCATATGCGGAAATGGAATAGGGAGAGCCGATTACGTCCTCGTCTTTCCATCCGGGGAGGACCGAATCCAGGTGTTTTGCAAAAGGCGGCCATTCGGGGCCCTGCCTGAAAATCCGCAGCCCCATTTTGCTTCTTTTCCATATCCCCATAAGCCAGACGTAATCAAACCCGAGTTCGTGGAGCCTGTCCCATTCAGCACCCGGGACGTCTCCAATGGTGAAGCGTTTTTTGTACACTTGAGAAAGCCCGTATAACCATTGTATAGCGTTTACTTCGTAAAGCCTTGGGCTTTTCATGGACTTTTCTTTGCGGGAATTGTTTTTTTCATTGTGATCGGTCAGGAACGCGGCATCTTGCCTTATGAAATGTCTTTTTTCATCCGTTCAAAGTCTTCCTTGCTGATTTCTCCGCTCGCGTATCGTTTTTTCAAGACATCGAGCGCGGTCTCCCCCGTGCCTTTGTCCCGGCCGCTTTTTCCCGCGCGGCTTACAATCCACACCAGGAGCAGTGCCAACCCGGCCACCAGGATGGTCCAGATAAGAACATTGAGGACCATCCAGAGACCGCCCCCGTATGGCCCGCCCATCACCGGACCCGGCATGACTGACTGAGCACCTCCTTTTTGTACTCTGATTATAAGGATATCACTTTTTTCTTTTTTCGCTTTCAGTTTCAGGGCTCCGTCTCAGAATCGGCCCGCAATGTTTGACAATCCCGGCCTGATTTCATGGAATTCGCGGCAATTCCCGGGACTTGCGGGAGAGGTGAAAGCGGCGCGGGGTGGTGTATAATTACGGCACGGTGAAAGCTCTTTTTCGTATCGAGGTCCGCATCCTGCCCGGGGTGGCCTTCACCTTGGCGCTGGCCGCCTTTTTATTGGGCGCGTGCACGGTGGGCCCGTCTTTCAGGCGGCCGGAGGCGCCGAAGGCCGGCTCTTATACAGTGGCCCACCTGCCCGCAAAGACGGAAAGCGCGCCTGTGGCGGGGGGCGCCGCGCAACGCTTCAGAATGGCGGAGAAAATCCCCGTCAGGTGGTGGAGACTCTTTCACAGCCCCGGGCTTGACGGCCTGATCCGCCTTGGGCTCGCCAGAAATCCCACGCTTTCGGCCGCCAGGGCCGCGCTCGACGTGGCGTATGAGAACGAGCGCTCCACCGCCGGGGCTCTCCTGTATCCGGCAATCGACGCGAAGGCCTCCGCGTCGCGGGAGAAATTTTCGAGCGCCGCATTCGGCCAGCCGTCCGCCCCCGGCATCGTCTTCAACCTCTTTAACGTCTCGGCAAGCGTATCTTACGTTTTCGACCTGTTTGGCGGCGCAAGGCGGAGCCTTGAAGCGCTTGAGGCCGATGTCGATTATCAGCGTTTCCTCCTGGAAGGGGCATATGTAACGCTCTCGGCAAACATCGTGGCAGCGGCCGTGAAAGAGGCCTCCCTGCGCGCGCAGCTTGCGGCGACCCGGCAAATCCTGGCGACAGAGCAGGCCGGGCTTCGCATCATGGAGCGCCAGTATGCGCTTGGAGGCGTATCGCTACCGGACGTGCTGGCGCAAAAGGCTCAGCTTGCGGCGGTGCGCGCCCAGTTGCCTCCGCTTGAAAAAGCCTTCTCCGATGTCCGGCACCAGTTGGCCGTGCTTGCAGGGACCCTGCCGGGCAATTCGGGGGGGCTGCCGGAAGTCGATCTTGACAGTCTCAGGCTGCCGCGGGAACTTCCGGTGAGCCTGCCGTCGAGGCTCGTTCGCCAGCGCCCGGACATCAGGGCCTCCGAAGCGCTCCTCCATGCGGCAAGCGCGCAGATCGGCGTTGCGACCGCCGACATGCTGCCTCAGATTACGTTTACGGGCGGCATCGGGTCTGAAACGACGGAGGTCCACGATCTCTTGGGCCGCAATTCGAGCATTTGGGACCTGGGGATATCGCTTCTTCAGCCGGTCTTCCATGGCGGGGAGCTTTCCGCCAGGCGCCGCGCCGCCGTCTATGCCTATAAGCAGGCCCTGGCCCAGTATCAGGAGACCGTTTTGGTGGCGTTTCAGAACGTGGCCGATGCGCTTCGGGCCGTGGACAGGGACGCGGCCGCGCTGAGGGCGCAGGCCGGGGCGTGGGCCGCGGCGCGGGAATCGTTTCTCATCGCCAGGAAACAATTCCGGCTGGGCGCGGTGAGCTATCTCAGTCTCCTGAACGCCGAGCGCCAATACCGGCAGGCGACAATAAACCTGGTCCTGGCCCGTGCGGCGCGTCTTTCCGATACCGCCGCGCTTTTTCAGGCGCTCGGTGGAGGGTGGGAAGCGGCCCCTATCGCGAAGCGGGATTCGGGATGTCGGCTCACTGCGGCCTCGGCCGGGGCGGACAAACAATGAGCGGACCGGGAAGTCCCCCCCCAATCAATCCGATATCCAATCCAATGGTCGGCAATCCGATGATCAGGCGCATGGCGGCCATGCTGCTGGCCACGGGCCTGCTGTTCGGGGGCATATTCGGCTATCACGCATTCAAGGCCCGCAGGCAGAGGCAGGCCCTGGCCGCCTTCCGGCCGCCGCCCGTGGCGGTAAGCGCGGCAAAGGCCGGGTATCTTGTCTGGCTGCCGTGGATCAGGGCGGTGGGCAGCCTGCGCGCCGTGCGCGGCGTGGACGTTACAAGCGAGGTCTCGGGCCTGGTGCGCGGAGTATATTTCAAATCGGGCGGGATGGCCGCGAAAAACCAGGCGCTGGTGCAGTTGAACGCGGATTCGGATATCGCCCTCCTGCATTCGCTTCAGGCCGCGGCCCGGCTTGCCGGGAGCGTCTATGAGCGGGACAGAAAACAGTTCGCCGCGCAGGCCGTCAGCAAGGCCACGCTGGATGCCGACGCCGCCGATTTGAAAAGCAAGCTGGCGCAGGTCGAGGCGCAGGAGGCGGTGGTGGAGAAAAAGACCATACGCGCTCCCTTTGCCGGCACCCTTGGCATAACCACTGTAAATCCGGGGCAGTTTATCAATCCGGGCGAGAAGATAGTGACGCTACAGTCGCTCGATCTGCTCTACGCGGACTTTTATCTGCCCCAGCAGGAAGTCTCGCGCATCCGGGCGGGGCAGAAAGTCGTGGCCGAAACCGACGCCTGGCCGGGCCTGGAGTTCCGGGGGCGGATAACCAGCATCAACCCCAGGGTGGACCCCGCCACCCGGAACGTCGAGGTCGAGGCCGCGCTCAGGAACCCGCGGCACAGGCTTCTTCCCGGCATGTACGCGGTAATAAAGGTCCAGGCCGGGGCCGCGCGGCGTTACCTGACGCTGCCGCAGACGGCCCTGACATATAATCCCTACGGCGAGACCGTCTTCGTCATCGAAAGGCACGGCAGGGGGCCCAACGGCAAACCCGCCTTTATTGCAAGGCAGGCCTTCGTGACCACGGACGGCACCCGGGACGGACAGGTGGCTGTGCTCTCCGGCATAAGAGAGGGCGCGCTGGTGGTGACGAGCGGCCAGTTAAAACTCAGAAACGGAAGCCCCGTGGCGATCGAATCCGTGCGGCCGGTGGGCAATCCCAAGCCGGCCGCCCGGCCGCCGGACGGGTAAAAGACGTAGTGCGCTTCACGGGTATTTTTATCAGGCGCCCGGTGCTGGCGACGGTGGTGAGCCTGCTCATCCTTGTCCTGGGGCTGCGGTCGATGGGGCTCCTGAAGGTGCGGGAATATCCGGCGATCCAGAGCGCGGTCGTGACTGTGTCCACCACTTATTACGGGGCAAACCCTTCGCTGGTCGCGGGCTTCATAACCACCCCGCTTGAAAGCTCCATCGCCCAGGCAAGCGGCATCGATTACATGACCTCGTCCAGCACGCTGGGGCAGAGCACGATTGAGGCCTACCTGCGCCTGAACTATGACTACAACAAGGCGCTGACCGAGATAAGCACCAGGGTAAACGCGGTCGTTGACCAGCTCCCGAAGGAGGCCCAGAAACCGGTCATCACGGTCGCCGTCGGCCAGGCGGTGGATTCGATGTACATCGGTTTTTACAGCAAGGTCCTTCCGACCAACAAGATAACCGATTACCTGATCCGCGTGGTGCAGCCCAGGCTGCAGACCGTCAAGGGCGTGCTGACCGCCGAGATACTTGGCGAGCAGCGCTTCGCCCTGCGGGCGTGGCTGGACCCCGTGAAGATGGCGGCCTACGGTGTTACGGGCTCCGACGTAAGCCAGGCGCTTGCGGCAAACGATTTTATTTCCACCGTAGGCCGCACCAAGGGCCGGATGGTGACGGTGGACTTGACCGCGGCCACCGGCCTGCACACCGTGGACGAGTTCAAAAACCTCGTCATCAAGTCCAACGGCACGGCCATAGTCCGTCTGAAAGACGTCGCCAGCGTGGAGCTTGGCGCCGAAAACTACGACACCTCCGTGTTCTTCGACGGCAAAAGCGCGGTCTATATCGGCATCAAGGTGGCGCCCACCGCCAACCTCCTTTCCGTCATCAGCGAGATCCACCAGGTGTTTCCGTCCATCCAGCAGCAACTGCCCGAGGGCCTGGACGGGCGCATAGTATACGACGCCACCAAGTACGTGGACAGTTCCATCCGCGAGGTGGTAAACACGATTGCCGAAGCGCTTCTGATAGTGACCATGGTGATATTCCTCTCGCTGGGCTCGGGCAGGTCCGTGATAATCCCCACTGTGGCCATGCCGTTGTCCCTCATAGGGGCGTTTTCCATCATGCTCATGCTGGGCTATACGATAAACCTGCTGACGCTTCTGGCCCTGGTGCTCGCCATCGGCCTTGTAGTGGATGACGCGATAATAGTGGTGGAGAACGTGCACCGCCATATAGAGGGAGGCATGCCGCCCCTTGAGGCCGCCTTTCAGGGGGCGCGGGAGCTTGCGGGCCCCATCATCGCCATGACGGTCGTGCTGGTTTCCGTCTATGTGCCCATCGGCTTCATGGGGGGCCTTACGGGGGCGCTCTTTACGGAGTTCGCCTATACCCTGGCGGGGACCGTGACCGTCTCGGCGGTCGTAGCGCTGACCCTTTCACCGATGATGTGCTCCCGTTTCCTGAAACCGTACACCGCCCAGAGGCGGCAGCGCTTCATGGATTTCGTGGACCGCCAGTTCGTCCGCCTCCGCGACGGCTACCGGCGTCTTTTGCACGGCTCCCTTAACTACCTGCCCGTGACCGCGGTCTTCGCGGCGGTGATCCTGCTCAGCAACTTTTTTCTCTACAAGGGTTCAAAGAGCGAGCTTGCCCCGCCGGAGGACATGGGCGTGATCATCGTAACGGCCGCGGGCGCTCCCGACGCCACGCTGGAGCAGACCATGCTCTATACCAGGCAGGTTTACAGGATTATGGCCGCCTACCCGGAGAACGATCACGTCTTCCAGCTTGACGGCATAAGCGGGCTCAACTCCGGCATCGCGGGCATGGTGCTTAAACCCTGGAACAAGCGCAAGCTGACGACCATGCAGCTCCAGCCGGCCGTACAGCGGAAGCTGGGCCGCGTCACGGGCCTTCTCGCCGCCGCCTTCCTGCCCCCGTCTCTGCCCGGCGGAGGCAGGGGCCTGCCGGTGCAGTTCGTGATCGGCACGACGGAGCCTTTCGGGAGGCTCGACGAGGTCTCCAGGGCCCTGGTCGGCAAGGCGCGCGCAAGCGGGATGTTCGCGTACATTGACAGCGACCTGAAGATCGACAAGCCGCAGACCACCATCGAGCTGGACCGCGACAAGGCGGCCCAGATGGGTCTTACGATGGGCGATATCGGCGGGGCGCTGGGCTCGATGCTGGGCGGAGGCTACGTCAATTATTTCGACCTGGCGGGACGCTCCTACAAGGTGATCCCGCAGGTGATGCGGAAAGACAGGCTGAACGCCTCCGACCTCAAAAACTATTACATCAACACGGCCGCAGGCGCCTCCATTCCGGTCTCCACCGTGGCACGGCTCAAGTCCACCATCGTGCCCGAATCCCTGAACCACTTCCAGCAACTGAATTCAGCCACCCTCTCCGCGGTGCCGGCGCAGGGCGTCACCATGGGGCAGGCGCTGGCCGGGCTTCGCAGGCTCGCAGCGGGCCTTTTGCGCCCCGGATACAGCATCGATTACGCGGGACAGTCCAGGCAGTACATGCAGGAATCCAAGGCGCTCCTTGTGACTTTCTTTTTTGCGCTTGTGATCATCTTCCTTTCGCTTGCCGCTCTTTTTGAAAGTTTCCGGGACCCTTTGATCGTGCTTGTGAGCGTGCCGATGTCCATCTGCGGGGCGATGATATTCATAAGCCTGGGGGTTGGGGGCGCAAGCCTGAACATCTTCACCGAGGTCGGCCTGGTCACGCTCATAGGTCTTATAAGCAAGCACGGCATCCTGATAGTGCAGTTCGCAAACGACCTGCAGAACGAGGGGAAGGACAAGCGCGAGGCCGTGGAGACCGCGGCCGCCATACGCCTCCGCCCCATACTCATGACCACGGCTGCGATGGTGCTGGGGGTGCTGCCCCTCGTGACGGCCTCCGGCGCGGGCGCGGCGGGCCGCTTCAATATGGGCCTTGTGATAATGACCGGCATCGCCATAGGCACCCTGTTCACGCTTTTCGTCGTTCCGGCCATGTACATGCTTCTGGCCGCGGACCGCTCGAAAACGCGGGGCCCTTCCGTCTCTTGATAAAAACCGCATGGAACAACAGGCGATGCCCCCTTATTTCCACTCAAGCTCCAGGCTGCCGTCCGCGTCCGCGCGGACGCGCGCGTTAAACCGTACTGATTCGCGGTCGAGGACGTCCCTGAGCCAGACGGCCTCCGGTGTGCCGGCCCTGTTCACCCTGAACCTTCTCATAAGGGTGGGGGTCATTCGAAGGGAGATGAGGTTTCCGTTTCCGGGGTCTGTTTTCGCAAAATACATGAGGCCAAGGTCCCCCCTGAACTCCTCGTATCCCGCGATCCCCTCGTAGTCGTTTATGAAATCCCCGCAGCCGTAAAGGATGAGTTTCCCGCCGTGGACCTCGATGCCCTTCGGGTGGTGGGAGGAATGGCCGTGTATGATGTCCACGCCCGCCTCTTCAATCAACTGATGGGCGAACCGCCTCATCCGCTCCGGCACGCCGTATCCCCAGTTTCCGCCCCAGTGGATGGAGGCCACAACGACGTCGTTTCCCCGTCTCCCTTTTTCGATTTTCCCCTTCAGGGCAAGGGCTTCGCCCAGGGAGAAATCCTCAAGAAGGTTCACGCCGGGCCTGTTTTCAGCCGCCGCCCAGCTTCGGGGTATGCCGCTCGTGACGGAGCCCATCGAAAAAACGAGAACCCTTCCGCGGGCAGTCCCGATGACGGCGGGGGCGGAGGCCTCGCCGATGTTTCCCCCGGCGCCGCAGCACGCAAGCCCCGCGCCTTTCAATGTGCGGAGCGTCTCAAGAAGGCCGCCGGCCCCCCAGTCCAGGACGTGGTTGTTGGCAAGCGCGCAGCAATCGATGCCGGCTGCCGTTATGCAGGGGATGTTGTACGGGTGCATCCTGTAGTTGATCCCCTTGTCCTCGTAATCCCCGGTCCCGGTCACGGCGGTCTCGAGGTTTATGATCTTCACGTCCGGGCCGGTCCGCCTGAATTCCTCGAGCGCGTCCCCCCAGATGTAGGAGAAGCCGGCGGGCCTCGGTATCGGGCCGTGCGCCCGCTCGGCCAGTTCCACGTATCCAAGGGCGCTATCCATATACGGCTCGTAGATCCGGGGGCCGGAGGGATGGGGCAATACCTGGTCTATGCCCCTGCCGGTCATTACGTCGCCGCACATGAATATGGTTATGCCGCCCTCCATCTGTATCGCCCCTGATCAAATATTAGCAGGCCATGGGTGATGACGGATTAGCCGGCCCGGTTATGATGGGCCCGGGGACCAATCTTTATAGTGCAGCCGGGGAGCGGGCCGCTATATGCAATATCCGGGGCGGGCCGGGATTGACTTGCCTCGCGGATTTTGATAATTTGAACTTGCAATGCCCTGCCCGCTTGCCGCAGGGCGATCTTACCTAGTGTTGTCACTCCCTAAAGGAAGCGCGACATGGAACTTTCTTAACAAAGATTCCGGCGATCCCGGACAAGCCGGGACGGGCTGTAGCAGGAATGACAAACTGAAAATTCAAAACCGATACCCTGCGCGGCTTGCCGCGGGGTGATTCATCACCGTGTTCCATCCGGTCAAAAAAAGGAGGTTCATGACAGTGGTCAGGAAAATTCTTGTGGCCTTTGACGATTCCCCCGAATCGCGTGAGGCGTTCGACTACGCTCTCGAAATGGGCACGGCATGCAAGCCGGGCCCCTCCATCCTCATCCTTTCCGTCGTCCAGCCGCCGGAGTCGCTGTATTTCGTCGAGATAAGCAATGCGGTCGCCGAGGCGACCAGTCATTACGCGCAGGCGCAAAAAGAGCTGGAAGAAAAGGCGAGGGCGAAAAACCTGGAGGTCGCCTCGGAGATACAAGTGGGCCACCCCGCCAGCGAGATCGTCAAAACCGCCAAAGACAAAAATTGCGACATGATAGTGATGGGCCATCAGGGCAGGTCGATGATCGGTGGGCTGCTCCTGGGTTCCGTTTCAAAAAAAGTGGCCTCCGAGGCCCATTGCAGCGTTACGATAATCAAATAGAAGGGATATTTAAAAGCCCCTTGCGTGGAGGACAAATACGGCGGCCGATGCCGCCAGGCAGTAAACGCCGAAGAAGTGCCAGCGGCCCCGCGAGAGCCAGTTTGAAAGCCAGCGAAGGGCAAGCAGGCCCGAGATGAAACTAAACCCCATCCCCAGGATGCTGGGATAGAACATGCCCGCCGCGCCGGTAAGATTCGCAAGCGACAGGTGATGGGCCTCCATGAGCCTCCACAGTTCGCGTGCGATCGCGGGAGGGGTGAGGACAACGGCAAGCGCGAAGCTGAACTCCTCGGCCGGGAGCTTTTCAACTCCAAGGATGAGTCCCGTGGATATCGTGGCCCCGGAGCGCGAGAACCCGCGAAACGGCAGGCAGAGGCCCTGCACGGCACCGATCAGGGAGGCGCTCTTCATGCCCAGCGGCCTTTCGTTTAAAGCGGCGTTTCCGGCGGACGGGCGGCGGTCTTTCCACCCCGCGATCGTTATGAGGAGACCCGCGGCCGCAAGCCCGGTGCCGATGACGGTCATATTGCCGAATATCTGCTCCACCTGGGCATGCGGGACGCGCAAAATCATCTTTTCGATCACCTCTATCAGCAGCAGGCCCACCACGCCCGTGAAAAAGGTGGCCGCAATTATGGACCCGGCGGAATCCATGAAGATTTTCCTGGAGCCGAAAAAGCTCTTTTTCCATGATTTCCAGAAATAGAAGATGACCGCGAACATGGTGCCCGTGTGGAGCATGACAAGAAGAAGGGTCATTTCCGGCCTTGTGGGGTCCAGACCCAGAAGTTTTTCCGCCACTATCACATGGGCGGAGCTTGAAACCGGCAGCAGTTCCGCGGCCCCCTGGACAACGGCTAGAATCAGCACTTTAAGCAGCATGGATATTCAAAGATAACATCTTGCGGTCGAACTCCGCAATCTTTCGGGGGCGATAATATTTTATTCGGACCCATCCTGAAGATCACCCTTTAAAAGGCCTCAATATCATTCGATAAAAACCTTCAACCACGTTTAACACTTTTTGGGGGGGCTGTAAATTTAACTTTTCTGTAACTTCCCTGTAATAAGAGACGTCTATGCTATTTGCAATCAATAACCAAAAGGAGGTTTCAAGCATGAAGCGATTTTTTCTGAGTCTTGCCTTGGTTCTGGCTGTGCCGCTTGTCTTTGGGACCGCGTTTGCCGCCCAGGCGATGGTCGGGGCCGGCTCCACTTTCGCCTACCCGATATATTCGGCCTGGGCGTACCAATACGCCAAGATAACGGGCGTGCAGCTTAATTACCAGTCGATCGGCTCGGGCGGAGGGATACGGCAGATCGAAAATAAGGTCGTTGACTTCGGCGCGTCGGATGCGCCCCTTTCGCCGGCGGACCTCGCGGCGCATCATCTGCTTCAGTTCCCCACGGTGGTAGGCGGCGTCATTCCGTGCGTGAACATACCGGGCATAGGGCCCGGGCGGGTAAGGCTGGACGGCGACACGCTTGCGAAGATCTACATGGGCGAGATCAAGAACTGGACTGACCCGAGGATAAAGGCCCTGAACCCGGGGCTGAAACTCCCCGATCACGAGATCACCTGCATCCACAGGTCGGAGGCGTCCGGGACGACCGCGATCTTCACCCACTACCTTAGCTCCGTGTCCGCCAAGTGGAAGTCCGGTGTCGGCATGGGGACGGACATAAGGTGGCCCGTGGGCATCGGCGCCAAGGGCAACGAGGGTGTGGCCAATTATATAAAGAGGGTCCCCGATGCGATAGGTTACGTGGAGTTTGCATACGTCATGGTGAACCACATGGCCTATGTGAAAATGAAAAACGCGTCGGGCCATTATGTCACGCCGTCCTTCGCGAGCTTCAAGAATGCAGCCGGCAAGGCGGCCTTCAGCCCCAAAAACGATTTCGACCTGTGGCTCGTGAGCGCCCCCGGCAGGAACTCATGGCCGATTGTCGGCGGGACTTTCATCCTCCTTTCGAAGGACCAGCCGCAGTCCAACAGCAAGGTCGTGAAGTTTTTCGACTGGTCGTTTAAAAAAGGCGACCCGACTGCCGTGAAGCTCGAGTATGTCCCCCTTCCGCTTTCCCTGAAGAACAAGATAAGGGCCTACTGGAAGGCGCACGGTCTTTCCTACTAAGCCTGTTCCATCCCCTTCATTGGTCGGGGCCGGGTTGAGAAAAATTCTCAACCCGGCCCCCTTCTTTCGGGTAATGCCTCCCTCACCCCTTTTCCCTTTTCCTCTCCCCGTGGGAGAGGGGCGGCGGCGAGGGCGTCACTTCACATTGTAATCGAAATTTAACATGGGAAAAACGTGCACGTAACAATGGGCGATTATCATACCTCATGACTTTTAAAAAATATATTTCAGATCAAGGAAAGGAGAAGGAGCAAGTGATGTCAACGGGAAAAAATGTTTTTTCGGATCGGAGAGGGCGCACGCGGCCCGGCAGGCTCTTCGCGGCCATGCTGGCGTTTTTTCTGGTCGCCGTGCCTTTGGTATTTGCGGTTAATGCAAACGCGGAAACCGACATGAGCACGCTTGTGAACAAACTCGTACAGAAGGGCGTACTGAGCCAGAATGACGCAAACAACATCCTGGCCCAATCGAACCGGGGGAATGAACAACTGCCCGCGTGGCTGAAAAAGATAAGCATAGGCGGCGATCTCCGCCTGAGGTATGAATACAGGGACAAAGAGGGCCTCGCATCGGGCACAGCGAACCTGGGGCGTTTCAGGTACAGGATCAACGTTGCCGGCCAGGTTCTGGATAACATGAAGGTCGTGGGCCGCCTTGCAAGCAGCAGCGGAGACCCGCGCTCCCAGAACGTGACCTTCGGCACCGGCATTGGTTCCAATCATTTTACCTTCTCGGGCGAGCCGATAGCCATCGACCAGGCGTATGTCCAATATGCGCCCACAAAGGCGTTGAACCTGTTTGGAGGGAAGATGCCGCAGATCATATGGGTGCCAAACCAGCTTGTCTGGGACTCAGACCTCGAACCCGAGGGTCTGGCGGCGACGCTCAACGTATCGGCGGCGCAGAATCTCGGGCTCTTTCTGAACACCGGTTTCTGGCTCATCCCGACCATAGGCAATCTGACGCCGACCATGTTCGCCATCCAGCCGGGGGTCAACCTGGCGGTCGCGGGCGCCAACGTCAAGCTTGCGGGCACCGCCTACACCTTCAGCGACGTCAAGGGGAAGGCGGCCAGCGGGGTAATAGGCAACAATACCTCGAACACTTACGTCGGCGGCAAATACGCGTTTGACTACAACATGCTCGCCGCGGACGGGCAGATCGACTTCAATAATGTCTCGAGTGTGATTCCTTATGTCGGCTTCGACGGCCAGTACGTCCACAACCCCGACCCCTCCACCGGCAACGACGGCTATCTGATCGGCGTCATGTTCGGCGACAAGGGCGTGCATAAGTTCGGGCAGTGGAAGCTCACCTACGACTACCGCCGTGTTGGAAAAGACTCCGTGCCGGATTTCCTGACGGAAGAAGACGAGCTTACGTCTACGGACCTGACGATGAACGTGACCACCTTCACCTTCGGTCTCGCCAAAAATGTCTCCACCGACATAAACTGGCTTGACGCACACCTGGGGACGGCAACATACGGAGCCAACAGGAAGAATGAAGTCGTCCAGGTGGATTTCGTTACGTCTTTTTAAGAAGTCGACTCAATCTGCTTACTTCATCCCACCCTCCTCAATTGAGAGGGGCCGCCCCGAAGGCCCCTCTCAATCCTCTTAAACCCGGAAGCGATTTTGAGACAGGTTCCAATGTTTCGTGAATAATTGGCGCCGCCCGCAATCGTGTAAAGTTTTTCCCGGAATATGACGAAATAATAATATTGCGGGTTTTTTATGCGAAAAAGTGGAGAGGGCATGAAAGACACAATGAAAGGCGAGAAAGACAGTATCCTCGACATCATGGAAAATAAGGGGCTTACATCTCATTTTCAGCCGGTCCGTTCCAGGGACGGAAAGGTCTTCGGATACGAGGCGCTGGCGAGGTTTAAGGAAAACGCCGGGTTCACGAGCATTCCGGCCCTGTTCCATGCCGCCGTTCGGACCGGCACGATAGCGTCACTGGACATGCTCTGCCGGGAAAACGCAATCAGGGAGGCCTCGACCGGCCTTGTGAGGGAAAACGACACCCACCTCTTCATAAACGTCTGTCCTGAAACCTGCCTTTCCTCCGAGCCCCGGGGCGGCGCCACCGATGAACTGGTGGACCGATGGGGGCTGTCCAGGGAAAGAATAATACTGGAAATCACGGAGGAGACCGCCATAGGCAATTACCCGCTCCTCAAGGATGCCATGTCTTTTTACAGGGACAATGGATACGGCATAGCGATAGACGATTTCGGCATCGGCTACGGGGGGCTGAAGATGCTCTCCGTAATCAGGCCGGATTACGTGAAGGTAGACAGGCTTTTCATTCAGGATCTGGATAAGAATTTCGTGAACCTTGCCGTGGTGGAGTCCGTTGCCGTGCTCTGCCGCCGGCTTGACATAAAGGTGATTGCCGAGGGGATCGAGCGCTCCGAGGAGTTTACGTTCGCGGACAGCCTTGGGATAGACCTTTTTCAGGGTTATTTTATCGGAAGGCCGTCGCCAGCGGGCTCTGTCTTCCAGAACTGATCGGCGCCTCCAACTGACTCAACCGACTCACATGTCACCGCCATTATCTTGCGGCCCTTGCCGAGCCCCGCACCCACGGCCTCCGAAGATATCGTGAAACCCGGTTGATCTTCCCCGCGGCGGGCCGGGGGAATAGTGTCCCCGGAAAACCTGTAATCGATTAATGAAAATTTCATGCCGGTTTAACGGCGATGTAATATCCGTCGGCTATTCTCGTTAATCATTAAAAAAGTCTTAAAGAAGGAGAGGGGAATGCCGGCACATTCAAGGGGATTGGAGGGCGGCAGGTCCGGGGAGACGGACCGGGTGCAAAGTGACACAAGGGTGGGCGGGCTCATAACATCGAGGGAACAAATCGTCCCCGGCGTTCTTATAAAGCACGCGGCCGACAGATTTTTCACCGATGCCGGGCTCGATGCCTTTGCCCTCGTTGATTGCCGCGAGCCGGTCGGGCTTGTCACGAGAAACAAGTTCCTCATGAAACTGTTCAGGCTTTACGGATATGAGTTGTACGGCAAGAGGCCGGTAATCAGCCTGGCGGACACGGCGCCGCTCTTTATCGATTCCGAGGAAAGGCTTGACGTGGCGCTCGACATGGCGATGGGAAGGCCTTTCCGGAACATCTACGACGAACTGGTGGTGGTCGATTCCAGGGGACATTACATGGGGCTTCTTTCGGTAAAGGAGCTGGTGATCCGGCAGAGCCACGCGCTCGCCAACAGCATAGTCCAGAAGGAACTGGCAAACGCCAAGGCGGGCGAGCTTGAAAAGATGGACAAGGTCAAGTCACAGTTCCTCGCCAACGTAACCCATGAGCTGAGGAGCCCGGTGAACGCCATCATCTCGCTGGCGGGGCTGATGCAGGCGGCGTGCGAGAAGGGGTACATCGGGCAGACTAAAGACAGGCTCTCCCTGCTGCTTTCAAGCGCGGCGAGTTTAAAGGCGATCATCAACAACGTCCTGGATCTCTCGAAGATAGAGGCCGGGAAGATGGACGTCATCATCGAGGAATTTGACGCGGTTGAGGAACTTGCCGAGATAGTGGAGACAACAAAGGTGCTCATCGGGGGAAAACCGGTCGATGCGAGACTTGTCGCTAATGCAAAATCTCTATTCATGGAGTCGGACCCCGTCAAGTTCAGGCAGATCGTCCTCAACCTGACGGGCAACGCGGCCAAATTCACGGAGAGGGGCATGATAACCGTCTCCGTGGAGACCGACGGAGATTTCATCGCCATCGCGGTAAACGACACCGGGCCGGGCATAAAAAAAGAGGACCTGGACAAGCTTTTCACGGCGTTCGGCCAGACAGAGGACGCAAAGACCAAAAGGCACGAAGGGACGGGGCTGGGCCTGACCGTGACCAGATACCTCGTCGATCTCCTCAAGGGAAATATACGGGTTGAAAGCGAGTGGGGCGAAGGCACGACTTTTTTCGTGCGGCTGCCGGGAAAAAATCCAGAAACGGAGGGTTTCAATGAACGATCAGAAGGACGATCAGAAAAAAACAATTCTCGTGATTGACGACGACGAAAAGCTGCTTATGGCCACCAGGGAGATTCTGGAAGGCGAAGGTTACACGGTGTTCACGCACAGGCAGGGCCTCGGTTCATGCGCCGCCATAAACCTTGTAAGGCCGGACCTCGTTCTCCTGGACATAAACATGCCCGGATTGTCCGGCGACCGGCTGGCCGCCATGCTGGGCGCCTTTGAATTTACCAAGAACGTCCCCGTTGTCTTTTATTCGTCAAATGACGAGGATATCCTGAGGAGGGCCGTATCCGCGCACAAGGTGAAAGGATACATATCCAAAGGGGACCTGGCAGACCTGCGGAGAAAAGTCCGGCATTATTTGAAATAACGGGCGGGCGCGGGATGATCGTTTGTAAAGCGGGCATGGATTTTGGTAGTGGCACAGTTTGCTTTGCCAAGCCACATCGGCAAACGCCCTCCCTTGGATGAGGTATATCCGTTTGTCCCCGGAGCCCATTTACCTGCCTGCCCTATTCATTCCGGTCGC
>JAJYGJ010000172.1 GCA_021790695.1 Nitrospirota bacterium
TCAAGGCGAAGGCAACCAACGCCGCTGGAGAGGATTACTGCGCGGGCGAGAACTTCGAGGAAGCCAAGAAGCTCTACAGCCCCTATGCCGAGAAGCTTGGCACCTGCATCCGTAACCACATGATGATGATGGACATGAAGAGGGGTAAAGGGCCCATCCTCATGAACACCGACAAGGCCATGGCCGAGCTGGCAAAGACGATGGATGCCAAGCAGATAAAACACCTCGAAGCCGAGGCATGGGAAGACTTCCTTGACATGTGCATCGGCCAGGCCGGCGTCTGGGCGGGTATGGACATAGAGCCCGACAAAAGGCCTTCAGAGATCATGCCTACGGAGCCCTATCTGCTCGGTTCCCACGCTGGCTGCGCGGGCTTCTGGGTAAGCGGCCCCGACGATCTGGGCGCTCCCGCTGACTGGAGCTGGGGCTACAACAGGATGTCCACCGTCAAGGGTCTCTTCATGATGGGCGACATCTGCGGCGCATCCGGCCACAAGTTCTCCTCCGGCTCCCATGCCGAGGGCCGCATCGCCGCCAAGTCGGCCATTGCCTTCGTCCTCGACAACAAGGACTTCAAGCCGACCATAACCAAGCCGGCCGATGAGATCACGGCTGAGATGTATCTGCCGTTCGAGATGTATGAAAAGTACAAGACCCATTCGACTGCGCCTGAGATCAACCCTTACTACATAAAGCCCAAGATGGTGCAGGCCAGACTGCAGAAGATCGGCGATGAGTACTTCGGCGGCGTGGCCACGTGGTACATGACGAGCAAGACCCTGCTTGAGGAAGGGCTCCGGCAGCTCATGCTGCTCAAGGAGGACGCCGCAATGACCGCGGCCAAGGACCTCCACGAGCTTCTGCGCGCCTGGGAGAACTACCACAGGATATGGGCTCTCGAGACCCACGCAAGGCACATCCTCTTCAGGGAAGAGTCCAGGTATCCTGGCTACTACTACAGGGGCGACTTCCTGGCCATCGATGACAAGAACTGGAAGTGCTTCGTCAACTCCAGGTTCGACCCGAAGACCGGCCAGTGGAGCGTCTTCAAGAAGGATTACGTGCAGCTTATAGCCTGATGTCGGCATCTGAGCGTTGAGCAGAATTGATGGAAAGGGGGCATACCCGTGCGGGCATGCCCCCTTTCCAATAAAAAGGGTATCCGTTTCTTATATGGTTATAAAATATTGCTATTTCCATTAGCGCCGATAAATAGGTTATATTGAAATGTTATTCCTTTGCTGTTACTCCCTAAGGGGTTTATATAAATTACGAATTTTGTTATAGATAACCGACCAAGCCTAAGGAGGTTCGTAAATGGCTGAACAAAGCATCCTCGTCATTGGGGGCGGCATAAGCGGGCTCACGGCAGCGCTGGAGGCCGCGGAGGCCGGCCACGATGTAACGATCGTGGAGAAAAACCCGTATCTGGGAGGCAGAGTCGCGCAGCTTAACAAGTATTTCCCGAAACTCTGCCCGCCCGTATGCGGCCTGGAGATCAACTACCGCAGGATCAAGGAAAACGCGAAAGTCAGCTTTCATACCATGTCCAGGGTGGAGGCTGTCTCGGCCAGGGGCGGCTCCTTTGAAGTGACGATCTCAAAGGCCCCGCGGTACATAAACGACCGGTGCGTGGGCTGCGACGCCTGCGCCCAGGCCTGTCCCGCCTACCGCCCGGATGATTTCAATTTCGGGATGGGCAGGACAAAGGCGGCGTACCTGCCCTTCGATCAGGCATATCCGATGCAGTACGTGATAGACTCCGCAAGCTGCACCAAGGATTGCGGTCAGAAGTGCAAGGAGGCCTGCAAGTACGGCGCCGTCGACCTGGACATGAAGCCCGGGACCTTCAAGATGGACGCCTCCGCCATCGTGGTCGCCACCGGCTGGAACCCGTACGACATCTCGAAGGTGGATATACTGGGCATGGGCAGGGTCAAAAACGTGATCACCAACATGATGATGGAGCGGCTGGCCGCGCCAAACGGCCCCACGGGCGGCAAGATACTGCGCCCCTCCGACGGCAAGGAGCCCAAAAAGGTGGCCTTCGTCCAATGCGCCGGCTCCCGTGACGAAAACAATCTGCCTTACTGCTCATATATCTGCTGCATGGCATCTCTGAAGCAGACGACCTATCTCAAGGAGCAGTATCCGGACGCCGAGATCGATATCTTCTACATAGACATGAGGACCCCCGGCAGATACGAGAAATTCTACTGGAAGGTCAGGGACATGGAGGGGGTCAGCTTCACGAAAGGCAAGGTAGCCAGGGTCGAAGGCGCGGACGGCGACGATGTGACGGTGACCCTGGAGGACGTCCTGAACGGCAAGCGGGTGAAGCGCACCTTCGATATGGTCGTGCTTGCGGCGGGAATGGAGGCCGCGACGAATCAGGCCCCCGTGCCGCTTGACATAAAGTACACGGCCGAGGGGATGATAGTGCCTTCGTCGCTCAAGCCGGGCATATACGCCGTGGGCTCGGCCAAGAGCCCGGTGGATGTGGCCAGGTCGGTGCAGGACGCCACGGGCGCGGCCCTGAAATCCATCCAGAGCGCTTTGCTTACGGCGGGAGGAGTAAAATAATGGAAAAAAAATACGGCGTATATATATGCAGGGGTTGCGGCATCGGCGAGGCGGTTGACGTTGAAAAGCTGATCGCCGGGGCCTCTTCGTCCGGCAAGGTCGCGAAGGAAAAATTCAAGGTCCACGACGCCCTCTGCTCTCCGGAAGGCGTGGCCATGATAAATGCCGATATAAAAAACGAGGGCGTAAACGCCTTCAATATCGTGGCCTGTTCGCAGAGGTCGAAGGTCGAGGCCTTTGACTTCCCGGGCTGCGTCACCGCGCGGACCAACGTCAGGGAGCTTGTGGCCTGGAGCATGACCCCGATGGAGGAGGCCACAAACCAGCTTGCAATCGACTACACCGTCATGGGGATAATAAAGACGCAGAAGGGCGATTTGCCCGAGCCGGGCATCCTCGAAAATCTCAACCGGACGGTCCTGGTCATAGGCGGCGGAATTACCGGCGTTACCGCGGCCCTCGAGGCCGCGAAGGCAGGCTACGATGTGGAACTGGTTGAGAAAGAGGCGGAGCTGGGGGGCTGGGGGTCGAAGCTCTTTAAGGCCATCCCGACGGGCTATCCCTTCGAGGGGCTCGAGGAGCCGGCCGTAATTGCGAAGATCAAGGAGGCCCGGGCCAATCCGAAGATCAGGATCCATACTTCAACCACCGTTTCGAAGACGGACGGCCAGCCGGGGCTCTACGATGTGACGCTCATGACCCCCGGCGGGGAGGAGACCATAAAGGCGGGCGCCGTCGTGCTCGCGGCCGGCTGGAAGCCCTATGACGCAACGAAGCTCACCCATCTGGGCTACGGGCTGCCGAACGTCGTCACGAGTGTCGAATTCGAGGAGATGGCCAAAAAGGGAAAGATAACCAGGCCCTCCGACGGGAAGGCGGCCGGCAAGGTGGCCTTCATTCAGTGTGCGGGGTCGAGGGACCCGGAGCATCTGCCCTACTGCTCGAGCTTCTGCTGCTCCACCTCCCTCAAACAGGCTAAATACGTCAGAGACGCCAACCAGGATGCCCTGGCGATGATCTTTTACAAGGACATAAGGACACCCGGCCAGACGGAGCTTTTCTACAAGAACATGCAAAACGACCCGGGCGTCATGCTGACCAAGGCCCAGGTCACTGGCATTACCGAGGCCGGCGCCGGCAATCTCTACGTGGAGGCCGAAGACACCCTTCTCGGCAAAAAGGTGAAGGCGCTTGCGGACCTGGTGGTGCTTGCCGTGGGTATTGTGCCCGCAACGGCTGGCCCGCAACAGTACCTGGACGGGCTCACGGCCGCGGCCGGCAAGGGCGATGATGCGAAGGCCAAATATATCGCGGAGACGCCGAAACCGGACTTCCTCCTGAACCTGGGCTACAAGCAGGGGCCGGAAATCCCCTCGATGGAGGGCGGCTACGGTTTCGCGGACTCCAACTTCCTCTGCTTCCAGTACGAGACCAGGAGGACCGGCATTTACACGGCGGGCTGCGTGAGACAGCCCATGAGGATGGCCGAGGCGGCGGAAGACGCCGCCGGCGCGGCGATGAAGGCCATACAGGCGATAGAGCACGTGGCCAAGGGCATTGCCGTCCATCCGAGGGCATGGGACGTAACGTACCCGGACCCGATGATGACCCGGTGCACGTCCTGCAAGCGCTGCACGGAGGAGTGTCCCTTCGGCGCGATCGATGAGGACGCCAAGGGCACGCCCTTCTACAAGATAAACCGCTGCAGAAGGTGCGGCACCTGCATGGGCGCCTGCCCGGAGCGGATCGTCTCTTTCAAGGACTACCACGTGGACATGATAGGCTCCATGATAAAGTCCATGGATGTCCCCGAGGAGGGCCTGAGGATAATCTGTCTCGCGTGCGAAAACGACGCCTACGCGGCGCTGGACACCGTCGGCATAAGGAGAAAACAGAAATTGAACCCCGCAGTGAGGATCGTGCCCGTCAGGTGCCTGGGCTCCACCAACCTGGTCTGGGTGGCGGACGCCTTCTCCAGGGGCATAGACGGGATGCTGCTTCTCGGGTGCAAGTACGGAGAGGACTATCAGTGCCATTTCGTAAAGGGAAGCGAACTTGCCAACTACCGTTTCACCAAGGTCCAGGAGACGCTGGACAGGCTGCAGCTTGAGGCCGAGAGGTGCAAGCTGCTTCAGGTCGGCATAGACGACTACGCCAAGCTCCCGGAGATGATCGAGGAGTTCGCCAAGAACATAGAGGACCAGCTTGGTCCCAATCCGTTTAAAGGTTTTTAAAAAAGTTTGAACTTGGCCCGGGGCAGGGCCGTGCCGTTATCGGGACGGCCCCCCGGATCGACAAAGAAGCGACAAAGATGGCGACAAAGACGGCAAGGAGGAAGGTAATTAATGAGTGAAAGGATATTGAATCCGGATCTCGGGTTTGTAAAAGACGTAATAAACGCGGGCGGAGAGTCGTTAAAGAAGTGCTATCAGTGCGCCACCTGCTCGGTGGTCTGCAACGTCTCGCCGGATGACAGCCCCTTTCCCCGGAAGGAGATGGTGCAGGCGCAGTGGGGCCTGAAGGAGGACCTCTTCAGGAACCCCGATATCTGGCTCTGCCACCAGTGCAGCGATTGCACGGCCTACTGCCCTCGGGGGGCGAAGCCCGGGGAAGTCCTGAACGCGGTCCGGAAGGTGAGCATAGCGGAGTTTTCGGCGCCAAAATTCCTGGCGGACATCGTAAACAAGCCGGCGGCCCTCATCCCGCTCCTTGCGGCGCCCCTGGTCATCCTCCTGGTGTGGAGTCATCTTTTGAACATGGGAAGCGCCGCTGCCGCCGTTTATGGCAGTAGTTTTATTGCCAGTGGCCAGTTCAAGTTCATAGACCCCTTGTTCGGCGCCGCGGCGGTCTTTGCGGTCGTCATGCTGGCCCGCGGCGTGAGCAAGTACTGGAATGCAATGTCGGCCGGTCTTCCCGTTGCCGGGCCGAAGATGGAGCTTGGCCAGGCGATAGGGGAGACTATCAGGGACATCCTGGGGCACGAGCGCTTTAAAAAATGCGAGGTGACCAAGGCCAGGTCCACGGCCCATATGCTGGTCCTTTACAGCTTCATCGGGCTCTTGGTGACGACGCTCCTCGCGCTCACCAAGATGATTCCGGAGTATTTTGCGTTGAACTGGAGCACTGCGTTTGTTGAGGGGCTTGTGAGCGCCTACAAGATCATTGGCGCCGTGAGCGGGGTCATCCTCATCATCGGCATCCTGCTTGTGATGTCGAACCGGGCCAAGAATGCGCCCAAGGCGGGCATGGGCAGCTATTATGACTGGCTGTTCATCTCCCTGGTGGCCGGGCTGGGCATAACGGGCCTGTTTACGGAGCTTTTAAGGCTTGCCAACACGCCCATCGCCTACGGGATGTACGTGGCCCATCTCATGCTGGTTTTTTTCCTGTTTGCGTATGCCCCTTATTCGAAGATGGCCCACATGTTCTACCGGGCAACGGCGATGGTCTTCGCCAGGATGACGGGCAGGATGTAACGGGGCGGCCTGACGCGGAGGGCGGGGGGACGGTCCGTTGTATAGGACAGGACGAGGCCGCAGGGAGGCCTGTCGGTTCCGCCCGCGCGGCTCCCGCCGGAAAAGCGGGTTGACATCTGAACCCCCGATGTCTTATTGTTTCAGGGCCCCCTTGAAAATACACGGATTCGCAAGAGAAGATTTGTGGGGAAACTTGCAAGGGCCAGAGCGCCGGAGGGGTGCGGCAAAGGGGGAAGGGGGCCTTCGGTTGATAAAGGGTCAAAGCGGGTTTTCGCCAAGGGAAAGGCGCGACATGTCACAAGGATTCTTTGAATCTGGGGTTTCATCAAAAATCTTTATTAGGAGGAGGAAATGAGCGGTAACGGTATATTGTTATTTGCGTTTCTCTGCGGAGTGGCGGGAGTGCTTTATTCCCTCATCTCCGCGGCATGGGTCTCGAAACAGAATGCCGGCAGCGACAGGATGCAAGCGATATCGGCTGCCGTAAAGGAAGGCGCCGAGGCCTTCCTCAAAAGGGAATACCGGACGGTAGGCCTGGTTGGCATTGTCATCTTCATTCTCATCTGGGCATTCAACCTCGGCATCTTTACGGCGGTCGGTTTTCTGGTCGGCGCCGTGGGCTCTGCATTGGCGGGCTACATAGGCATGATGGTCTCGGTCAGGGCCAACGTGAGGACGGCCCAGGCGGCGAACAGGGGCCTTAAGGCGGCCCTCGGGCTTGCCTTCAGGGGCGGCTCGGTCACGGGCCTCATGGTCGTGGGCCTCGGTCTGCTCGTCTTGTCGGCCTTTTTCTATCTCGTAAGAAGCGCGATCGGCGATGAGGTCTTCCATGCCATCATCGGGCTCGGCTTCGGCTGCTCGCTGATGAGCGTCTTCGCCCGTATCGCGGGCGGCATCTACACGAAGGCCGCCGACGTGGGCGCGGACCTCGTGGGCAAGGTCGAGGCGGGCATCCCGGAGGACGACCCCAGGAACCCCGCCGTTATCGCCGACAACGTGGGCGACAACGTGGGCGACTGCGCCGGCATGGCGGCGGACCTTTACGAGACGTACACCTTCACGCTGGTGGCCGCCATGCTGCTGGCGAAGACGGCATTCGGCGCTGACAGCCTCTGGGTCGAATTCCCGATGATCCTGGGCGGCGTTTCGATCATCACCAGCATCATAGGCACCTTCTTTGTGAAGCTTGGCAGGAATAACTACATCATGGGCGCGCTTTACAAGGGCCTGGCCGTATCGGGCATCCTCGCGGCCATAGCCTACTATTTCGCCGCCGGCTGGTTCCTCGGGGTTCCGGGCGTGGCGCCCGTCTTTACGCAGGGGGGTGTTTTCATCATCTCCGTCATCGGCCTTGTGCTTACGGGGGCCATAGTTCTTATAACCGAGTACTTCACCTCGAAGAGCTTCGGCCCGGTCAAGCACATAGCCTCCGCCAGCCAGACCGGCCATGGCACGAACGTCATAGCGGGTCTTGCCGTTAGCATGAAGTCCACGGCGCTTCCCGCCCTGGCCATAGTGGGGGCGATCCTCTACTCCTACCGCATCGGCGCGGGGGGGTTTGTGGGCCTTAGCTCGGCGCAGGCGCTCGCGGGTCTCTTCGCAGTCGGCCTGACCGCTGTCGCCATGCTCTCCATGACCGGCATCGTCATCGCCATAGACTCCTACGGGCCGATAACCGATAACGCGGGCGGCATAGCCGAGATGGCCGAGCTTCCCGAGGAAGTCCGTAACATCACCGATCCCTTGGATGCGGTCGGCAACACGACGAAGGCCGTCACCAAGGGATACGCGATCGCTTCCGCGGCCCTTGCAGCCCTGGTCCTCTTCGCCGAGTATTCGAGGACGGCCGCAGGCGCGGGCGCGGCCCTCAGCTTCGATCTGTCGAGCCCGATGGTCATCGTGGGCCTCTTCATCGGCGGCCTGCTGCCCTACTATTTCGGCGCCCTCCTGATGGAGGCCGTGGGTTCGGCGGCCGGCGGCGTTGTCGATGAGGTCAGACGCCAGTTCCGCGAGATCAAGGGCATCATGGAAGGCACGGGCAGGCCGGAATACGGCAAGTGCGTTGACATAGTCACCAAGTCCGCCATCAGGCAGATGATGCTGCCCGCGCTCCTGCCGGTCATCACCCCGGTCATCGTCGGCTTTCTGCTGGGCAGGGAGGCCCTGGGCGGCGCGCTCATCGGCACGATCGTCACCGGGCTCTTCCAGGCGATCGCCATGACCAGCGGCGGCGGCGCATGGGATAACGCCAAGAAATTCATCGAGGACGGCGCGTACGGCGGCAAGAAGTCCGAGGCCCACAAGGCAGCCGTTACCGGCGACACCGTCGGCGACCCGTACAAGGACACGGCGGGCCCGGCCATAAACCCGATGATCAAGGTCGTAAACATTGTCGCGCTTCTGATAGTGCCGCTTCTTCTGCGCTAAAAGAAGGGTTTCAGCTTAAGGCAAAAAGGCGGGCTGGAGAGCAAAAACTCCAGCCCGCCTTTTTTGCAAGCGGGGCAATCTCATTTTGCGGCATTATTCCAGAGGGGGTTATCCGCGTCTTTTCCGGCAATTTCCAGGTAGAGCGAATGCAGGGGTTCCGCGTAAGATCATGGCATCTTTCGAGAATCCGCGACGTGCAAGACTTCGTCCGCCGCACAGCGCAAAACTGGGCCGCCAGTGCGGACTACGGGTCATGGAGTGGGCTATATTGAAGGCGAAACTACCGCGGGTTTCCAAAAGAAATATAGCACCTTATAGGGAAATAGAGCTTGCGGAAAAGCGAATGAAGGATTTTATAGAGCGTTACGGAGTAAACTCCAGCCGGTATCCAGTGACTTTTACCCGTAAGCTTCCGGGCGAAACCCAACAAATTCCGAAACGAGGAGAAGGGAATGAATATGGAACGTTGGGCTAAGACCACTCTTTCAGTCGTTGAGGCAGGTATATCAGGAAAAAAGTAATTTGTTTACCCAACCTTGTATCTACATTAACTGGCGGCGGTCGCAAGCAATGTCCGCCTGTCCCGCAACGGGCGATATCCGCCATGAAAGAGCCGGAAACCAGACCTTTCTCAAAAAAATAAGGAAGCTCAGGGAAAGTTCATGAAATCAAGAAAAGAGGGCCGCTAACGGCGGCCCTCTTCAAAAATCCACCCTATGACGAGGGCATTTTATGACATTTGGCGCAGTTATTGGGGTCCTGGGCGGAGAAGGCCTTTGACCCGTTGTGGCAGGCGCCGCAGTACTTGCCGGCATTGATTTCCTTCATGGTGATCTTCACGCCCGTTGCGGCCGGCATAAACAGGAAGATCGACGGGTGGCAGGCCGAGCACTGGAGGCCGGCCTTGGCATGGACCGTGCCGCTAAAGGTCACCTGGCCCATCCCGCCGCCCTTCCAAGTCAGGGTCATGCCGCGAGGCACCGCAAGCGCCGTGCCGGCAACGAACAGGAAGCAGCATATAAGAAGAATAACCACTGAAAAACGCTTCAACGCTTTCACCTCCTTTTTTTATTTTTTAAAAGAAGTTTGAATGGATTTCGCATAATTTATTAGATTCAGGCATTTTTTGTCAAGGAAAAGGGGAATATCCGCCCCTATATTATTCGGAGGTTAAGGTTTTTAACTTGAACGGAAAACACAAAAAAGGCAATGGAAAGAGCGGGCCGGCAGGGGGTGTTTATGATCCCCGCTCTTTTTTGTTATCCTAAAACATATGGAGAAACTGCTCATAAGGGGCGCTGTGCCGCTAAAGGGGGCCGTCCCGGTAAGCGGCTCGAAGAACGCCAGCCTGCCCCTGATGGCGGCCGCCATACTGGCCGGCGGCAGGAGCGTCCTTCGGGGAGCGCCCGCGCTGAGGGATGTATTGACGATGGGGGCACTCCTTGAGCAGATGGGGGCGCGCTTTCACTTTTCCCCCGGGGATTGCCTTGCCGAGATAGACACGGCCGGCCTCAACCGTCCCCTGGCGGACTACGAGCTTGTAAAGACCATGCGCGCGTCGGTCCTCGTCCTGGGGCCCCTTGTCGCGCGGCATGGGATGGCGAAGGTATCGCTGCCCGGCGGCTGCGCCATAGGCGCTAGGCCCATAAACCTTCACCTTGCGGGGCTTGAAAAGATGGGGGCCGCGATCGAGCTTGAAGAGGGGTACGTGATCGCAAAGACACGGGGCAAAAGGCTCAAGGGGGCCTCGCTCTATTTCGATCTGCCTACCGTGACCGGCACCGAAAACCTCATGATGGCCGCCGCGCTGGCAAAGGGAGTGACCGTACTTGAAAACGCCGCCCGCGAACCCGAGGTGGTGGACCTGGCGACGGCCCTTTCGGCCATGGGCGCAAGGATAGAGGGCGCGGGAGGCAGTCTCATAGAGATAGAGGGCGTCGATGAGTTGAGGCCTTACAGCCATGACGTGATCCCGGACAGGATAGAGGCCGCCACCTTCGCGGTTGCCGCGGCGATAACCGGGGGGGACGTATTGATAAAAAACGTGCGCCCGGAACACCTCGACGCGGTTTCCATAAAACTGCGGGAGACGGGGGCATCTGTCAAAAAGACGCCCGCCGGGCTGAAGGTGAAGGCGGAAGGCAGGCCCCGCTCCGTAAACATCACCACCACGCCGTATCCGGGATTTCCCACGGACGTGCAGGCCCAGTTCATGACATTGATGTGCACGGCCGACGGCACGAGCACGATAAACGAGACGGTCTTTGAAAACCGCTTCATGCATGTGCCGGAACTTAAACGCATGGGGGCGGACATAGAGCTTCAGGGCGGCATGGCCGCGGTCAGAGGGGTCCCCGCGCTAAAGGGGGCCCAGGTCATGGCCACGGACCTGAGGGCGTCGGCCTGCCTCGTGCTGGCCGCCCTGGCGGCCGAAGGCGAAAGCATCGTGCACAGGATTTACCATCTGGACAGGGGCTATGAGCAGATGGAGAAAAAACTCCTTGCGCTCGGCGCCGATGTCCAGAGGATCAAATAACACAGGCCGCGCCTGTTCGATATGCCGGAAACGGATTTGAAGGTAAAACTCCCCGCAGTCCCTCGTAAGCCCGGCGTCTATCTGTTCAAGGACGAAAAGGCGAAGGTGCTCTACGTGGGAAAGGCCAGGAGCCTCAGGGACCGGCTGGGGAGCTATTTCCACAAGGGCGCCGGGCTCGACGAGCGAAAACAGGGCATGATGAGGAGAGTGGGCGGCTTCTCCTATATCGTGACCGACAGCGAACTGGAGGCCTTCGCCCTGGAGGCCAACCTTATCAAAGAGCACCGCCCCCCCTTCAATGTAATACTCCGGGACGACAAGAACTACCCCTATCTGAAGCTCACGGTGAAAGAGGAGTGGCCCAGGCTGGAGGTGGTCAGGCGCATTATAAAAGACGGGTCGCTCTATTACGGCCCGTTTGTGCCGGCCGGCGCCATGTGGGAGACCCTGGCCTTCATACGCAGGCATTTTAATATAAGACCCTGCCGTTACCGCCTGGACAGGAAGATCCGGCCGTGCATCCAGCACCAGATGGGCAGGTGCCCGGCGCCCTGCGGCGGCGGCATAAGCAGGGAAGAATACTCAAAGGCGGTGGAAGAGGCGAGGCTTTTCCTCGAAGGCGACAAAAAGAGGCTGATCAGGGAACTGGAGGGCAAGATGCACATACTTGCCGAAGAGGAGCTTTTTGAGGATGCGGCCAGGCTCAGGGACAGGATAGAGGCCCTTAAGAGGGCATTTGAGCAGCAGAAGGTCATCTCCCCGGAGCTGGGGGACATCGACGTCATCGGCCATGCGATGGAAAAAGACGCTTACGCCCGGGCCGTCCAGGTCTTCTTCATACGGAAGGGGTTGATGATAGGGGGCAGGGATTTTTACCTTACGGATCATTTTGATATCGCAGGCGGGGCCCCGATGCCCCTTGAGGAGTTTTTGGCCGGGTTCCTGGAGACGTTTTACCTGAAGGAGATAATACCCCCGGGGGAGATACTTGTGAGGGCCAGGCCGCGGGACGCCGCTTCAATCGAGCAGTGGCTTTCCGCGAGGAAGGGGGGCAGGGTGAAAATCCGCGTGCCCGCGCGCGGCAAGAAAAACGATCTCCTGAAAATGGCCGAGCGCAACGCGGCCGAGATCCTTGGGGCGAGAAAGGAAGCGCCCGGTGAAAAGGAAAAAACGCTGGAGGCGCTGAAGAGGAGGTTTTTCCTCAAAAAGACGCCCGCGAGCATCGGGGCCTTCGACATATCCACGACGTTCGGGGCCCAGCCCGTGGGCGGGTTCGTATATTGGGAGGCGGACGGATTCAGGAAGGAATTCTACCGCCATGTGAAGATAAGGACCGTTGCCGAGGGCCGGATGGACGATTACCGGATGATGGAGGAGACCGTATCGAGGATCCTTGCGGACCTCGGGGCCCGCAGTCCGGAGCTTGTGGTGATAGACGGGGGCAGGGGCCAGCTCGATTTCGCGATGAAGGCCGTCTCCCTGCTTCAGGAGCCGCCGGCGGCGGGGGTCATCGCCGTTGCCAAAGACCCGGACAGGGTCTTTACCACACGCTCGGAGCTGCCGGTGAATATTGAGGATGGAAGCCCCTCCTCGCTGCTCCTGCGGCGAATACGCGACGAGGCGCACCGTTTCGCGATCGGTTTTCATAAGCGGCTTCGCGGCAAAACCCTCCTTTCCTCGCCGCTTGAGTCGGTGAAAGGGGTCGGCAGGAAGAGGCGTCTTGCCCTTTTGAAGCGCTTCGGAAGCCTTGAGGCGATAAGGCAGGCGCCGGCGGAGGAGATAGGCCTCGTGGACGGCATCGGAAGGCAATTGGCTTTGGATATCAAAAAACATCTCGGGAAAAACACCGCGGGGGGTCAATGACCTCTTCCTGGCGCCTCCACTTTTGATGACCTGATCACATTGACAAAAGGGAAAATGTGTTAAAATGACGTCGATGGCGCGTTTAAAGCTCATTGCAGTCTCCTTTTCGCTACTGGCCCTTTCGTTTTTGCTGGTCTCCCCCGCGATGGCGGCCTACAGGCTGATACTTAAGAACGGTTCGGTCCTTGAGGGGATAGAATCCTACGAGCGCCAGGCGGGAGAGCTTAAATTCCAGTATGCGGGGGGCACTATCGGCGTTCCCGAAAAAGAGGTGCTCAGGATCGAAAAATACACGGAAGAGCTGCCGCCCGTTCAATATGTCCCTACGCCCGCGGCAAAGACGGAGACCCCCCAGGCTGTGCCGGCAGGGCATCCGAACGCGGCCAGGCTTGCGGCGATAGACAGACGCCTGGCGGAGATACAGTCGAAGGAAGAAGAATACAAAAAACTGAAGGCGCAGTATCAGGAGGTCATGCTCCGCATACAAAACCTGTTTAATCTGGGCCGGCAGGCCGCCATCCGGGCCGGCAAGAGCCAGCTTCAGGCAAACCAGCAGTATAACCTTTACCTGGGCCCCGCGCAGCAACAGATGGTGCAGACCAATTTCCTGACCAAACAGGAGCTTGAGGCGAAGATCAAGGACATGGAGACCAACATTCTTCCGCCGCTGGAGCAGGAAAAAGCAAGGCTCCTCCAGGAAAAAAAGGAACTGGAAGGCGAAGGATAGAAGGCTCACGCCCTCCCCTGATCCCCTCCCTTTTCATGGAGGGGATTTTAAACAAAAGGCCGCCGTTAGTGAAACCCTCTCCCGAGGAGAAGGTTGGGAGAGGGTTATTTTAGTTTCGAGGGCTTGTTTTATATTTACAGGTCTTCGAAGTGCGAGATTCTCTTGAATTCCCGGAAACGTTTTTCTATCTCGGTGTAATCGAGGGCCGAGATGCCGCCCAGGCTGAAATCCTCCACTACGAACGAGGCCATCACGCTGCCCATGACAAGGGCCTTTCTGAGATTGCCGTCCGCCCAGTCGCCGATGCTCGCTATATAACCCATGAAGCCCCCGGCGAAGGTGTCGCCCGCGCCGGTGGGATCGTAGACGGACTCCAGCGGATAGGCCGGGGCGGAGAAGGTGCTGCCGCCGTTGAACATGAGCACTCCGTACTCGCCCCTTTTGATGATAAGCGTCTTGGGTCCCATGGAGATTATCTTCCTTGCCGCCCTTACGAGGTTCGGCTCGCCGGCAAGCTGCCTTGTCTCCGCGTCGTTGATTGTGAGGATGTCCACCAGTTTCAGGGTCTCCAGAAGGGCGTCCCTCTTGTTTTCTATCCAGAAATTCATGGTATCGGCCGCCACCAGCCTGGGCGCCCTGACCTGAGCCAGGATGTTTTTCTGGAGCACCGGATCTATGTTTGCGAGGAAGACGATCTCCGCGTCCCGGTATTCCGGCGGGATTTCCGGCTCGAAGGTCTCGAAGACCCCAAGCTCGGTCTTTAGCGTGTGTGCCTTGTTAAGGTCGTAATCGTAAAAACCCTCCCAGCGGAAGGTGCTGCCCCCGGGCACCCGGGCCAGTCCTTTCAAGTCCACCCGCCTGGCCTTCAGGAAGGTTACGTGCTTTTCGGGAAAATCCTCGCCCACTACCGCAACGACCCGCACGTCGGCAAAATAGCTGGCGCTGGTGGAAAAGTACGTCGCCGACCCCCCGAGGGCCTCTTCCACGCGGCCGAAAGGGGTTTTGACCGTATCCAGGGCGACGGAGCCCACAACCAGTATTGACATCTATTTGTCCTCTTTCTTTTTGCAGGAAGGGCAGAGGCCGAACAGGTCCATCTCGTGAGCCGTAAGCGTGAAACCGTGTTTTGAGGCCATTTTTTCCTGCAGGGATTCGATCTCCTCGTCGACCACCTCTATCGTCTTCCCGCAGCGCAGGCAGATGAGATGGTCGTGATGGGCGTGGCCGTATTTGTGCTCATATCTGGACAGGCCGTCGCCAAGGTCCACCTTTCTGGCCAGGTCGGCCTCGTTCATGAGCCTGAGCATCCTGTAAACGGTTGCCCTGCCCACGGTGGGCTCCTTGGCCCTGACAAGGCCGTAGAGTTCCTCGGGGCTGAGGTGCCCCTCTTTCTTCAGGAAGATTTCAAGGATAATGGCCCTCTGGCGCGTCATCCTGTAGCCCCGCCTGGCTATATGCTCCTCGAAAATCCGCCTCTCTTTTTTATCCGCGGCCGCCGTTTTCATCGATTATGGGGAATTTTAAAAGACCGGGTTTGCATCTGTCAATTTCAAGATAGGTTCCACCCCGATCAGAAGTGTTCGGCGTGCCCCTGCCAGACCCCGGCCAGTACGGCCAGCATGCTCAAACCGAGTATGAACCAGTGAAAAACGCCCAAACCGGTGAAGACCTTTTTCACGTCGAATTTCTCCCCGGGCTTGCCGAAGATTTTTTTAAAGACCCTTTTTTCGAAGATCAGCACGAGCAGATAGAAGGCCCAGGCGATGAGCATGATCGTGATGCCAATACCCCTGCCGGTGAAGAGCAGGCCCTCCAGGCCCTCGAGGTAGAGGACCAGAAACCCGGTGATCCCGGCCAGTGCCACGTAAAACCGCACGTGTCTTGCGAAACGGTGCTCGACCCCCTGAAAGAGCATGACCGCCTCGAAGGAATCCGACATCCTTGCGATCAGGGGGAAGACGATTATCGTTACGAACGCCACCCCTCCGATCCACAGCACGATTGAAGCGACGTGAATCGCTATGAGAAAAGGTATCAGCACCCCGCGCCTCCTTTGGCCCCGATCTCCGGGCCATCCCGGAATTTCTTAGGTTTACCGGCCCCTTACGCCTGCTGCTTCATTTCGCAGTAGATCCCCTTGTCCTCGCATTCCATGCACTGGAATTCAAGAGTGGGGTGGTCTATGCCCATGGTGGCGAGCATGGCCTTCAACCGATTGCTCAAATGCTGCACCTGGCTCAGTTGCCCGTCCTTCACCCAGATATGGGCGGTGAACATGACGCTGCCCTTCGTCAGGGCCCACAGATGCACGTCGTGCACACCCATGACGCCGGGGAAGTCGCAGATGCTTTTGGCCACAGTCTCCACGTCCAGGTCCTTTGGCGCAAGCTCCAGGAATACCTGGGTCGCCTCGGTCACTACCCTCATGCCCCCCACCAGTATTATGAGCGCGATGGCCAGGCTGGCAAGCGGGTCGGCGTAGCGCCAGCCGGTAAGCATTATGATGATCGCGGAGACGAAGACCCCGAAGGAGGAAAGGGCGTCGCCAACCACGTGGAGCCAGGCGCTTTTGATGTTTAAGTCCCTGTGCCCGTGCCTGAGTATCAGCACCATGGCGGCATTGGCCGCTAAACCGAGCACCGCCACGGCCATCATGAGGCGGGTGTTGACCGCGGGCGGCGCCGACAGACGCCTGACGGCCTCCGTGGATATCACGAAAGCAATGATGAAAAGGCCCCCGCCGTTTATGACCGCGGCCAGCAGGCCGACCCGCTGGTAGCCGAAGGTGGCCCTCCTGTCCGGGGAACGCATGCTGATGCGGGCCGCAATCAGGCTCAGGCCCAGTGCGAAGGTGTCCGTAAACATGTGGCCCGCGTCGCTCAAGAGGGCAAGGCTGTTTGCGAAATATCCGCCTGCCGCCTCAGCGAGCATCACGGCAAACGTAATCGCTATGCTCAGGGCAAGGCGCTTTTCGCCTTCCCCTTTTTCATTGACCCCATGGACATGGCCGTGGCCTGTCTCCGCCATCAATTTATTATCGCATATTGCAGATATTGCGGCAGATTAGCACTATGCCTGCCGTCAGGCGCAGCGTTTTTTTTCTTCGAAAAGAAGCACGAATCTGTTGAACAGCTCCCCGCTGAAACCCATTGTCTCCTTCATGACCGAGAGGGCGCCGTAAGCGGTGAGCTGTTTGCGATAGGGCCGCTGGGAGGTGAGCGCGTCGAATACGTCCATGCGGCAGATTCGGGCATAGATCGATACCTGGTCCCCCTTCAGCCCCAGGGGGTAGCCTGTGCCGTTTTCCTTTTCGTGGTGCTGCATGACGATGATGCCGCTCTCCTCCGAGAGCTGCCCGGTTTCGGACAGAAGCCTGTAACCCTCTTCGGGATGGGTCTTCATGACCCGCCATTCGTTCTGGGTGAGCATGCCCGCCTTGTTGATGATCTCCGGGGCTATCCGCGCCTTGCCGAGATCATGCAGGAAAAAACCCGCGCCAACCTCGTGGATGTTATGGCTGTTTTTTTCCCCGAGAAGGGATTTCGACAATAGAAGCGACAGCGTCCCCACGTTTACTGAATGCGAGTAGGTGGAATAGTCGTGCCGGAGGAGTTTTATCAGATAGGAGGACATATTGTCCGAAAAGACGCCCTCGACCACATGAAAAAATCCTTTTTTGGCCGCGATTATGTTTTCGGTCACGGGGTTTTCAAGCAGCTCGACCATGATTTCAAGGCTGGACAAGTAGACGATCCTGGCCTTTTGTTCGGGCTCCATGTCTCTGCCGAAAACTGCCTCCTTGAGTATGCCCGGATCGAATTTTGCGAGTGCTGCCTTCTCATCCTGCCCTCCGCCGGCCTTCTTCCGGTCCGCCGGGGAGATCCCCTTTTCCGTGTCGATCAGGACCTCCTCGAAGCCGCTTTTCCTTATTTTATCCACCTGTTCCTGCGATTTTATAAGGAAACGGCTTTTAAGGAATGAGTGCTCCAGCCATTTTGCCGGCAGAACGACAAACATGCCGGGGCGCAGATGCTCGGGACGGATTTTCAAAAGCATGCTATCCTCCCCGGAAACATTTTTGCTTTTATCTTTTTTCTGATCTGCAAGGAGCATATATCCCCCGATATATATCCTGAGTATCTATCGGTATTTGTATATTAAACCTTTAACTTCAGGATTGTTCTCCGGAACGGCACCGGGGAAGGCCGTCCCTTATCATGAAATCGCCCCCCTTTGAAGGATCCGACCCGTTTTTAAGGACCCGTAGGCCCGGTTGAAGGATTCTCCAGGCATATAAAGTGAATTTTTACATTGACAGCCCGTTGTATTTCCTGCTATTTTTGAAAAAAACCTGAATAAAATATAAAATCAAGCAATGCAGGTGAGCTATGCGATACCTGAACTATGACATCATCTCCGGGATTTCGGATGAGGCGTTTCGCGGGCAGACGCCCTATCCCTGGGTCAATATCTCCAATGTCCTGACCGCCGAGGGTTTCGAGCGGCTGCGGGGCGGGCTGCCCGAGGTTTCCCTCTTTGACAAGTGGGAAGGCGTCAAGCGCGGCCACGGCCAGGGCTATCACGACCGGTATATCCTGCACTATCAGCCGGGGCTGGCGCTGTCTGAACCCTGGAGGCAATTCATCGCGGAGGTGCAGGGAAAGGATTATGAGGATTTCATCCGGAGGATGATTGGCCGGCCGTCCGGGCGCATCATTCTGACGATGGAGTGGTACTACGGCTGGCGGGGCTGCGCCGTTTCCCCGCACTGCGACGCCCGCCGCAAGGCGGCCACTCAAATCTTCTATTTCAACACCGAAGAGGACTGGAAGACGGATTGGGGAGGCAATATCCTTATCATGGATGACGGAGGGCGTTTCAAGGCCCATTCCGCGCCGCCCTTCGACGAGCTCCGGGTCGCCGCTTCGCTGGACCCGCGCGGCAACGGCAGTCTGCTCTTCATGAGGACAGATCACTCCTGGCACGGCGTGCGTCCGCTCGGATCTCCCGACGGTCCGCTCCGCAAGCTGTTCATAATTACCATCAATACGCCCACCTTCCAGGTGTGGTGGCGGCGTGTGCGCGGCAAGGACCCCGATGGTTATCGCATGCGGCCGGCGCCGGGGGCCTCTGCCGATATCGCGTCCTGACTCTCAGGGGAGCCTTGCCCGGTATCCCGATGAAAACTTAATCGACCCCGATGAAGACTGATGATGGAGATTGACGCGTTAAAAATGCGCTGGAATGGACCCGCGGAACACCCATGGGCCTGGCAGGCGGAAGGCGGGCGTTTTTTCCCGCCCCTTCTTCCCCGATCCGGACAAATCCCCCGGATTTGCGGCGGCCGGGGAGTTAGACAGGCGGCGTGAGCCAGGGGTCTTCAGATTTTTTGCTCCATCCGGACTTGCCCGGGGCTGGCGCGGGGTATTCGATCATGGACCTGGGCGATGCGGAGCAACTGGTCGCGATGGTCACGCCCCGCGGAAGGGGCACGTTTGGCGAACAGGCGCGCGAGGCGATGTCGGTTGTGCAAACGGCGCTCCACAAGCGGCCGCGTGCAATGACCGCCTTGGCACAGACGGTCTTCCTGCGCGATCCGGGCGACCAGGCCGAATGCGAGCGGATTCTGGCGGCCCGTTACGGCGCGGAACCGCCCGTCACCAGCTTTGTGTTGCAGCCGCCCTGTTCCGGAGCGGCGCTCGCGACGGAGGTATGGGCCATCGGCGGAGACGGGGTCCGAGTGGAGCGGTTCGACCCGCTGGCGGGCCCGCCAGCGGGTTCGCAGGCGCTTGCGGTTTCATATGGCGGCCTGCGCTGGGTCTATTGCGCCGGTGCGGCCTCCGCGCCGGCTGCCGAGGCTTACGGGCAGACCCTCTCCGTGCTGGAGCAGATGCGCTCGGCCTTGGAGAAGGCCGGAGGCAGATTCGAGCGCGTCGTGCGAACCTGGTTTTACCTGGGGGGCATAAACGAGCCGGAGGAAGCGGGAAATCAGCGTTATGAGCAACTGAATCGCGCCCGCTCCGATTTCTACTCCGGCATCCGTTTTTATCCTTCATTGCTGCCGCCCTTTTTTCCCCGCCAGGAGGCGGCCCATGGCAGGGTATATCCGTCCAGCACCGGCATAGGCATGGCCGGAGGCGGGCTTGCGGCCGGCTGCCTGGCCTTTGAGGCAGAACGCGCGGGCACGTTTCTTTTGCCCCTGGAAAACCCGCTCCAGACGCCCGCCTATGACTACCAGTGCGGCTGCTCAAGCCGCAGCCCCGAGTTCTCGCGCGCCATGGCGCTCTTCTGCGGCAACTCCGTGATAACCTGGATCTCCGGCACAGCGAGCATCGTCCTGTCGGAAAGCCGCCATCCGGACGACGTGGAAAAACAGACCGAACAGACCATAGGCAACATCGAAAGGCTCATATCGAGGGAAAATTTCGCCTTGCACGGCGTGGACGGCGCGGGCGCAAGGCTCCGCGATCTGGCCGCAGTCCGCGTCTACGTCAAACGCCCGGAGGATTTCGAGCGGTGCAGGGCCGTCTGCGAGCGGCGTCTGCACGGAGCGCCTGTAATTTATACCGTTGCCGACGTCTGCCGGCCGGAACTGCTTGTGGAAATAGAGGCAGTGGCCTTTTCCCGCCGCCTGCCAGTCTGACGGACGGATTTTGAAGTTCCTTTCATAATTCCTCGTAGGATTTGGCCCTGTTTTGCCTTCTTGCCAGCTCGCTGCTGTAATGCCTGCCTAAAGCGGCCCCATTGGCCTTGATCCAGTCGGAAAGCCGGGTGCTGCCCGAGGGCGGCGAATCCGTACAGAGCAGGTTCGCCATCAGCCCCTTGATTTCATCCTGGGTAATCATGACGTCCCCGTGCATCTTCCCGATGAGCCGTCCCAGGATGTAACCCGCCAGGGGCGGAATGGAAATCACGGGCCGCGGCCTTCCTATGCCTGTCCCTATCATCCTGACCAGTTCACGGTAGGTATAGGTTTCAGGGCCGATCGCGTCAATGACGGCGTTTTGCCGCCCTCCGCCGTGCTCGACCGCCAGCCGGGCCAGGTCGTCGACATATACCGACTGCAGGCAGTAATCCCCTTTCCCGAATACGCCGAATACGGGGAATTTTCGTAAAAGCCACGCAATATTATTGATCAGGATGCCTTCCCTGCCGAAAAGGACGGCGGGTCTCAGTATGGCGTAGCCCAGGCCGCTGCCGGTCAACGCGCCTTCCGCGAGGGCCTTTCCCCTGAAATACTCAAAAGGGGAATCGACCGAGGGATTTGTGATGCTGATATGGACGATTCTTTTTATGCCGGCCCTTCTGGCGGCATCAAAGAGTATCCCGGTGTTTCTGACCGCCTCGGCGTAGGAAAACCCCTGGGCGGCATTACGCCCGCCAGCGGGCACGGTGGCGGGCCCGCCGGTATTACGATAATTGAACCTGACCCAGTAGTTGTTATAAAGGACGGAGGCCCCGCTTAAATGTTCGGC
>JAJYGJ010000124.1 GCA_021790695.1 Nitrospirota bacterium
CAAGGAGAAAGGCCCACGGACGAGAGACGGCGCGTCTGAAAAACCGGGGTGATCGCTCTTCAAAACGGCTAAATGGATCTTTTGAGTTACGCCCGGAACGGCCACCCCCGAATGAATAGGGCAGGCAGGTAAATGGGCGAAGCGAGGCCGGTTAACAAAAACGATAAAGTTTTATAATAAGCGGGTATGGGTTTCGCGGTTTATCTCATAAAGAAGCTTGTAATCACCGTCTTTCTTCTGCTTGGGATCATTTTCATAACGTTCTGCCTGACGAAGGCGCTCCCCGGTGACCCCGCCCTGGCGCTGGTAGGGCAGAGGGCAAGCCCCCGGGTGATCGCCGCCATCCGCAGACAGCTCGGCGCGGACGAGCCCTTCCTCATCCAGTACGTGGACTACGTGAAACTCCTTTCAAGGGGAGAGATGGGCCGCTCCTATTCCACGAAACAGGAGGTCCTCTCCGAAATAGAACAAAAATTCCCCAACACCATGAAGCTCGCCCTTGCGGCCATGCTCCTGGCCGTCCCCTTCGGCCTTGCCTGCGGCCTCTGGGCGGCGCTCAAACGCGGCACGCCAGCCGACACGCTTTTAAGCTCGGCAAGCATAATGGGGATAAGCGTGCCGGTTTTTTTCAGCGGGCTCCTGCTCATGCTGCTTGTCAGTCTGCGGCTGAAACTTCTGCCGCCCTCCGGCACCGGCGGAATAAGGTTTCTGATCCTGCCCGCCATCACGCTTTCGCTGCCCTCCGCGGCGACGCTTGCCAGGGTGGCGCGCACGATGGTCATCGAGACGATGGACAAGCCGTTTGTAAAGACCGCGAGGGCCAAGGGGATCAGCCTGTGGAGGGTCAATGCGGTGCACATACTGAGGAACGCGCTCGTGCCGATTATCACCGTTATGGGACTCGACTTCGGCAGCTACTTGAACGGGGCGGTCCTTACGGAGACGATCTTCGGCTGGGACGGCCTGGGCAGGTACGCCGTGGGCGGGATAATAAGGAGGGATTATCCGGTGGTAATGGGCTCCATACTGGTGGGGACTCTGGTCTTCATTGTCGTCAACATGCTCGTGGATATCGTCTGTCACGCGCTCGATCCGCGCGTCAGGATCTATACGAGGGGCCGTCCGTGAGGATGTTTCGTCCCGCCCCGGGGAGGCCCGTCTCATGCCGCTGAAGGGAAAACTCTCCGCCCTTGTCATCGCCCTGATGCTGGTCTTTTCGGTCCTGGCCCCGGTGGTGTACCCGGTGAACCCGCACGCGGTGGATCTGAACGGCCTCAGGCGGCCCCCCGGCGTTTTCACCGGACATTTACTGGCCGCGCATCCGCTTGGCACGGACCAGGAAGGCAGGGACATCCTTGCCCGCCTGCTGGAAGGCGCAAAGATTTCCATATCCGTTTCATTTCTCGCGGCCCTCTTCGCCATGACCGTGGGGGTCGCGGTCGGGCTTGTGTCAGGCTACTGCGGGGGGAAGACCGACACGGCGCTCATGGGCCTGTGCGACCTGGTACTGGCTTTCCCCTCGCTTCTTCTCGCCATAGGCGTCTCCGTGGTGCTGCCGCCCGGCACCCTGACTGTCATGCTCGCGATGGCCTCGGTGGGATGGGCCTCCTTTGCCCGCCTCATCCGTGGGCACGTGCTTTCCGTCAAGGGGTCCCAGTTCGTGGATGCGGCCAGGGCGGTGGGCGCATCGGGTTTCCGGATACTCCGGGCGCACATACTGCCCCAGTGCGTGCCGCTCGCCGTTACGTTCATGGCGGTGCAACTGGGCGGGTACATAATCACCGAGGCGTCCCTGAGTTTCCTGGGATTGGGCGCGCAGCCGCCGGTGGCGACCTGGGGTTCGATGATAAGCCAGGGCATGGCCTATATCTATTGCGCGCCGTGGATAGCCGTGCTGCCGGGAACGGCCATCGCGCTTGCCGCGTTTTGTTTCAATATGCTGGGGGAGGCGCTGAACGACTCCATGATCATGAGGTCCTCGGGGGCCGTGCCGGCACCGCCTGCCAAAGGGGATTGAAACCGGAAGCAAGGATGAATTGCGTCTGTGGACAAGGCGTCCCGGCGCTGATTAGTTTCCGTTGCGGAAGCGCTCTTTCGCAACGGAAACGGACTGGAACATATTGGAAAGGTGCCGCCATCGTCTTAATTGCCGTCATTCCAGAGGCGGCAATCGGGAATCCAGTGACTTTTGATGTTTTAAATCAACGGCAAAGCCGCTGGGTTCCCGCTAAAGACACGCGGGGATGACGAACGTGAGGAATACGGCGAAAAGCGATGACGAAAGGACTGAATTGATTCCGCAACGGAAACTGATCAGTGCCCGCCCTTCATTTTTTCGTCTTCTTCCTGCTCCGTCTTGCAGGCGATGCACATCGTGGTTACAGGCCGCGCCACGAGCCTGTTTACATCTATCGGTTCCCCGCAGATCTCGCAGATGCCGAAGGTGCCGGACTCTATCCTGTCTATGGCTTCCTCGATCTTCTTCAGGAGCCGCTGTTCCCGGCCCCTCAGCCTGAGCATGAAACCGCGCTCCGTCTCGGCGGAGGCCTGGTCCCCGAGGTCCGGGAAGACGGTCTGTTCCGGCAGGGCGCTCATTGCGGTTTCCGCCTCCGAGAGGATGATGTATTTTTGTTTGGCGAGATCGTTTTTTATTTCGAGTATTCTTTCATCCCTGAGCGACAGTTTCTTTTCGGCAGATGCGCTGCGGCCCGTCCCGTCTCCGTCTTTGGAGATGTCCTTGCTTTTCCTGGGTGACATATGCGACCTCCAAGGGTTTTACTGTAAGTTAAAAGGATACCAGAAAAAAAAGTTAACAGTCAAACCGCCCTTACCTCCCGAACCGCGCTCATCCCCGCGCCGTCATTTCCGGGCGCTCTGGCCGGACACCCTGGTAAATTGCATTTTCAGCTCGTAGATGACGCTCCTGAGACCTTTTTCCTCTTCCGGGGAGAGATTGCCCCTGGTCTTGCCGGCCAGCATGTCCAGCGAGTCTATGATGTATTTGGCCTCCGGCAGGTTCGGTGCGGCCCCCCCCTCGTCCAGCCCCGTTCCCGCCTCCCCCACGCCCATGCCCAAACCCAGTGTCATGTATGCCATCGACGCCAGGTTCATCACGAAGGGAAGGAAGGCCTGATCTTCACGAACGGGCCTTTCATCCCCGCCGCTTTCCCGGCCTTGCGGCCCCGTCCGCTTGGTCTCCGGAGCCGGCGATCCCGGTGGGGCGGAGGGCTTCGGAGCGGCCCCGGCGGCGGGGGGCTCCGTCCGGGGGTTTCCCTGCGAGTCCATCGTCCTTTTGTCTCTTATCTCAAATTTATCCGCCATTAGTTTTATACTTTATAAAAACATAATTGTCATGTCAATTTTAATCGCCGGATATATAATTACCCCGGCCGCCGGCCCGGGGAAAAACGGCCCGAAAAAATAGAAAGACCCCAAGAAGAAAAACGAAAGGCAAGTCCGGATAGATGCCCATTTCAAGCAAGGAAACACTTGGCGCGGTGCTTCCGCTTTGGAGCGCAATGCCTTTTTTCGGGATGCTCCTTTCGATGGCCCTCATGCCGCTCCTGGCCCCAAGGCTCTGGTACGGTCATTTCGGAAAAGTCTCGGCCTTCTGGGGGCTTGCGGCCTTCATACCGCTTGTCGCCGTTTACGGAGGGCCGGCCCTTGGCAGTTTTCTGGGCATGATGCTGAACGAATATCTGCCTTTTATCATCCTCCTGGGGGCCCTTTATGCGATAGCCGGAGGGATTCTCATAACGGGCAAGCCGCGCGGCACCCCGGGCAGCAACGTGGCCATGCTCCTGGCCGGCACCCTTCTGGCCTCTCTCATGGGCACCATCGGGGCCGCGATGCTCCTTGTGCGCCCGCTCCTGAGGGCGAACGCGGGAAGGGAAAACAGGACGCTCGTCATGGTTTTTTTCATCTTTCTCGTCGCCAATATAGGCGGGGCCCTGAGTCCGCTTGATCCCCCGCTTTTTCTGGGGTTTCTGAAGGGGGTGCCTTTTTTCTGGACCTTGAGGCTGCTGCCGCACATGCTTCTTGCCACCGGGGTGTTGCTCGCGGTCTATTACGCGGCCGACAGGCGGATCTATAAAAAGGAGACGTATAAAAAACGGATTGCGCGCGGGTTGCCGCCGGCTTGCCCTGAACCCGGGAGGGCGGGGCAGCCGCTCAGATTGAAGGGGGCGTGGAACTTCGTTTTCCTCGTCGTGGCCGTGGGCGCCCTGATCGCGGCCGGATGGGTCCATCTGGGCCGGGTCACTTTTCTGGGGGTGGGCAGGGATGTCTCCGGGATACTCCGGGACTTCGTGGTGTTGCTGATGGGCCTTTGTTCGATGTTCTTTACGCCCGGGGATGTCCGGGATGAAAACGGTTTTACCTGGTTTCCCATGAAGGAGGTCGCCGTGATTTTTGCCGGTCTCTTTGTCGCAATGGCGCCGTGCCTGGACATCCTCCAGGCCGGGGCCGCGGGGCACATGGGTTTCCTCACGAGGGCCGTGAAATCGCCTGCCCATTATTTCTGGGCCACCGGGACCCTTTCAAGCTTCCTGGACAACGCTCCCTCCTATCTGG
>JAJYGJ010000229.1 GCA_021790695.1 Nitrospirota bacterium
GATGTTGCGAGGGGTAGCCCATACCTGCCTGTTCTATGAACAAGGGGAAAGGCCGACGGACGAGAGACGGCGCGTCTGAAAAACCGGGGTGATCGCTCTTCAAAACGGCTAAACGGATCTTTTGAGTTACGTCCGGAACGGCCACCCCCGAATGAATAGGGCAGGCAGGTAAATGGGCGATGGGTATAGGCAGATATACCCCATCCGGAGGGGGGGAGGGGCGTTTGCCGCCGTAGCCAGGCAAGGCAAACTGTACCACTACCCAAAATTACAACGAGGTTGCAAATATCCCTTGAAATATGTATACTCTTTTTCTATGCAACCTTGAGTTGTAGAAGAAAACGGGACGTCCCGCGTGAAGTCTTCGGCTGAAGGGGGGGGAAGGCTGGATGGACATTCGCCAACTTAAGGTTTTTTGCTCGGTTTACAAAAACCGCAGTTTTTCGAAGGCCTCTCAGGACCTCCTTTTAAGCCAGCCCACTATCAGCGACCACATCAAGGCGCTGGAGGAGGCCCTCGACTCAAAGCTTTTCGACCGTCTGGGCAGGAGCATTGCGCCCACCGGGGAGGCGCTGGAGCTTTACCCCAGGGCCATAGAGCTGATCGAGAAACTGGAGGCCATAAAATCGGATATAAAGGAGCGCAGGGAGCAGCCGGACGGGCAGCTTATGCTGGGCGCCAGCACCACCCCCGGCACTTGCCTGGTCCCCCGCGCGGCCGCCGGCTTCACGGCCCTTTACCCCGGCATTTTTTTCAGGCTGGCGATCAACCAGTCAAGGGCGATCACGAATATGGTCATGGAGCACGAACTGCCTTTAGGGATCGTCAGCGCCAGGATGGAGCGGAAATCCCTGAGTTTCACGCCGCTGGCCGGCGAGGAAGTACTGCTGGCCTGCGCCGGGGATATAATACCGGAAGACTCGATAACCCCGGAGGACCTGATGAGGTTTCCGCTGATCGTGAGGGAGGAAGGCTCCGGCACCAGAAAGACGGTCGAGAACTATCTTCAGGATAACGAAATGCCCTTTGGCAAACTGCGCGTGGTCGCCACTCTCAGCTCCAGCCATGCCATGGTCGAGGCCCTGAAGGCGGGCCTGGGGGCAGGCTTTCTGCCCCGCCCCCTGCTGACGCAGGAGCTTGAAAAAGGGACGCTCCGGGAGGTGAATATCGAAGGACCAAGAATTCATCAGCGTTTCTACATCATCAACCACAGGAAAAAGACCCTCCCCTGGATTTCACGGCTCTTCATCGAGTATCTGAAAAACACGGTAAACGGGGCCTGAATGATCTCTTGATGCACACCCGCCGGCCGCCCGGATTTTGAGCGGCATTCCTCCGTGCTGTACCCCGGCCCCGTATCGCGGTACGGGGTAAACTCCAGCCGGGGCCCGCGTGGAAACAGCGGAGGAGTCCCTGGATTCCGGATCGGGGTCCGGAACGGCGTCTTGAATGCCGCAGGCGAGATGAGTAGACGCGAACCCGCATCGATTTCAAAAAAGCCTTGAAGAAAATCCGCGAGGCCTCTTTCACGGGGGCTCCCGGAAGGGTTCCAAGTTTTAAAATCTTTACATAAACAAGGGCTTTCGTTATCATTAAGTTTAATCATGAAAACCCTGAGGGTGGCCCTCGCCCAGATAAACCCCACGGTTGGCGACTTGTCGGGCAATGCCCGAAAAATCATTGAATACATGGAGCGGGCGGCGGCCCGCGGTGCCGCGATCGTTGCCTTCCCGGAGCTTGCCCTGACCGGATATCCGCCCGAGGACCTGCTTTTAAAACCGAAATTCATTGAGGACAATATTGCCGCGCTCGAGGAGATAAGCCGCCATGCCAGGGGCATCGTGGCGGTCGCGGGCTTCGTGGACAGGGCCGGCGACATTTATAACTCCGCCGCCGTGATGGCGGACGGAAGGGTAATAGACGTCTATCACAAGATGTTCCTGCCCAATTACGGGGTATTTGACGAAATGCGCTATTTCCAGGCCGGCACCAGGTGCCCGGTTTACGAGATGGGAGACACGAGCTTCGGAGTCACCATCTGCGAGGACATCTGGTATCCGATGGGGCCGGCGAGAACGCAGGCACTGGGCGGCGCCGAGTTCATCATAAACATCAACGGCTCGCCCTATACGATAGGAAAAAACGCCTTCAGGGAAAAGATGATCGCAACCAGGGCCTCCGACTGCGGCGCCATCGTCCTTTATCTGAACATGGTCGGCGGCCAGGATGAACTTGTCTTTGACGGCGGGAGCCTCGTACTTGACGAGAGGGGAAACCTGGCGGCAAGGGCAAACCTCTTCGAGGAGGAGCTTCTTGTCGTGGACCTCGATCTGGAATCCGTCTTCATGTGGAGGCTTCATGACCCGCGAAGAAGACAGGAGAAAATCGCGGCCCAGGCCGAGGCCCGGGCCGGGGTCCGGCAGGCAACCAGGATCCCCCTGCCTCCCCCGGAGGCGGCGCCGCCTGAAATGGCGCCGGCCCCGCTGGCGGGCACACCGCTGGCGGGCGCCCTGCAAATGGAGGAGGAGGTTTACAAGGCCCTGAAACTGGGCCTGGCGGACTATGTGAGGAAAAACGGTTTCAACGGGGTCATCATCGGCCTTAGCGGCGGGGTGGACTCCGCTCTTGTCGCAACCATCGCGGCCGACGCCCTGGGCAAAGACCGGGTGCACGCCCTTTTCATGCCCTCACGCTATACCTCCCGTGAGTCCTGCGAAGACGTGGCGGCCCTGGCCTCCAGCCTGGGGATCGTGCTCGATGAGATATCGATAGAACCCGTCTACAAAAGCTACCTTGCCGCGCTCTCCCCCGTTTTCAAGGGCGCACAGGGGCCCGGCACGGCCGAGGAGAACATTCAGGCCAGGATCAGGGGGAACCTGCTCATGGCGTTGTCGAACAAATTCGGCTGGCTCGTCGTCACGACCGGCAACAAATCGGAAATGAGCACGGGCTACGCCACCCTTTACGGCGATATGGCGGGCGGGTTCGCCCTCATAAAAGACGTGCCTAAAACGCTTGTCTATCTGCTTGCGAACTGGAGAAACCGCGGGCATGACGGCCCCCTGATACCAGGACGGATAATCAGCAAGGAGCCCACGGCGGAGCTGAAGGCCAACCAGAAAGACACGGACACCCTTCCGCCCTATCCCGTCCTGGACCCCGTCATCACCGCATACGTTGAAAACGACAAGAGCTTTGAGGAGATATTGACCCTCTGCGATGCCGAAACGGCGCAGAGGATCATCAGGATGATAGACAGGAGCGAATACAAGAGGCGGCAAGCCCCCCCCGGCATAAAGATCACCCCGCGCGCCTTCGGCAGGGACAGGAGATTGCCGATAACAAACGGATACAGGAACTTTTAAGGGCGGTAACGCCAGGTTTTCAAGGGCAGGCAAGGGACACCCCGCGGCAAGCCGCGGGGGATCTGTTTTGAATTTTCAGTTTGTCATTCCGGCCGGAATTTTATCTTTAATTTAAGGATAAAATCGGGCGGAATCTTTCTTGGGAAGGATTCCCGTCGCGCTTCGCTTGCGGGAATGACAACGTAAGGGAGGGGGAGTTTAAAAATGAAGAGATCAGCCAGGGCTGCCGCCAGGATACTGCTTCTCGCGTCTTTTTTGCTGACCCTCGCAAGCGCTGCCCCGGGCTTCCAGACGGGATTCGGCAAAGACATCGCCGTAAGCGGCATCGTCCCGGCAAGCGCCGTTAAAATGGTGCTCAAAAGGGACTTCCAGGGGCGCTATTCCTGGAGCATCCAGGGGACCGATTTCAAGCGGATAATCCTCGCGGACAGAAAGTTCCGGGCCTACGTGGCCCGGATGGAGAAAAAAACCAGATGAAGGGGGTCCTTTACGTGGTGGCGACCCCTATCGGCAACCTGGAAGACATAACGGAGCGCGCCCTGCGGACCCTGAAAGCGGCGGACCTGATAGCGGCCGAGGACACGCGCCATACGCTCAAACTCCTCACTCATTACGGCATAAAAAAGAAGCTCGTAAGCTACTGGTCCGGGCGGGAGAAGTCCAGGGCCGGCGAAATCATGGCCAGGCTCGCCGAAGGGCTCTCGGTTGCGCTTGTTTCGGACGCGGGCACGCCGGGCATCTCGGACCCCGGGCGGGAGCTTGTAAGGCAAGCCGTCGAGGAAGGCGTGGAGGTAGTCGCCGTCCCCGGCCCCAGCGCCTTCGTGGCGGCGCTCTCCATATCGGGGATGGACACGAGGGAGTTTACCTTCATGGGGTTCCTGCCGGCCAAAAAAAACGAGCGGATGAAAAAACTGCAAACCCTCGCCCTCGAGGAGCGCGCGCTTGTCTTTTACGAGGCCCCTCACAGGCTGCTTGAAACCCTGGCCGACATGAAAATGACCTTTGGCGCGGACAGAAAGGCCGTGGTGGCAAGGGAGATAACCAAGATACACGAAGAGGCGATCAGGGGCGACCTGGAAGGCGTGCTTGATTCGATAATGGGAAAACCCGTGGCCGGAGAGTATGTGATCGCGGTGGCGGGCCGGATTAAAATGGCGGCGGCGGAGAAGTCCGTCCCCGAAGCGCTCTCCGAGATGCTTGCCCTGA